>JBAVQD010000154.1:0-13468 GCA_049693675.1 Candidatus Sulfotelmatobacter sp.
CAACAAAGAAACTCGAAAGAATAAACTCAGGAAAACCTCCACAGAATGAGGGCGTGTCCGGCGGAGAACACTCTCAAGTGTAAGGAAGTCAGGCCAGAGGGTCAAACCTGGTTCTGAGCCGACGAACCGCGTATGCGGCGTGCTCAAAGGAAGCGACCGGCTGCCGGGTAAATCAGAGCAAGGCAATAGTGGTAACCCGTTACAGTAAACTAGGCCGCATGTGGTGTAATCTGTTTCTCCGTCCATGTATGGAGGCGCTCGATGAAGCGGCGTTGGGTGATCGTGGCCATCACCAGCGTGGCACTGATTGGCGCAGGAATTCTCGTCCGCGCCCAGCGTAACCATCGTCAATGGGCCAAGTCGGCGGTGGTGTACCGCATCCGGGCGGAGCAGGGTGATGCGAAGTCTCAGTTCCAGCTGGGCGCGATGTATTACTACGGCAAGGGACTTCCCAGAGACTACGCTGAGGCTGCGCGCTGGTACCTCAGATCCGCCGAGCAGGGAAACGCCAACGCTCAGTACTCCATCGCTTACATGTATTACGACGGGAAAGGATTGCCGCGGGACTACGCGGAAGGTGCCCGCTGGTGCCGAAGAGCTGCAGAACAGGGTGATGCTCCGGCCCAGTACTCCCTTGGCATCATCTATAGCCGAGGACTGGGAGTGCCACAGGACTATGCAGAGGCTGTACGCTGGTACCGCAAGTCTGCCGATCAAGGTTATCCGCAGGCTGAATACTCCCTAGGCTTCATGTACTACTACGGCTACGGTGTGCAACGGGATCGAGTTCAGGCCTACGACTTGTTTCAACAAGCGGCCACCCGGGGTAACGAGGACGCTAAGCGGGCGCTTGAGTGTTCCAGAAAGGGGATTTCAATCGACCCCGGTGCGGGTCTAAACGGCCTTCAATAGTCGCGGTGCTAGACGAAGCTCTCTTTTCTTACCACAGGTCTAATGGCTCTTCTCAAACTTCGCGAACTCGCTTTCAAGTTTCCATTGCTCGCGGGCGCGTTCGTTGGCGGCGAGGAATTCTTGACAGGCTGCAGCGGGCTTCTCCGTGCCTGCCACAGTTCCCGCACAAGCCGGCGCCATGCGAAAGACCAGCTTTGTATCGGTCCAGAGGCTTTGTCCGGGCAGAAAGCTGTGCTCCAGGCTTTCGCGTGCCATGCGCTTCAAATCTACGTAAGAGAGATGATAAGTCTCCACCGCGCGCAAATATTCATGTGTCATATCAGAACGGTTCACGCCCTCGTCGTCGGTAGAAAGGGCAACTGGAACGCCATACTTCATGTAGATCGGCAGAGGATGATCGTCCCCGCTCACGCCGAGGATGATGTCATTCGAAGTCAGGCAGATTTCGACTAGCACATTGCGCTCCGCCATTTCATGAAGCAAGCCGATGGGATCGTTTTCATTCATCACGTCGACTCCGTGGCCGATGCGCTCGGCGTGGCCGCGCTCGACCGAAGCGCGAATGTGAAACGTAAGATCCTCCGGGGGAACGAGTCCGATGGCAAGTTCGCCGGCATGAAGGCTGACGTGCACCTTGGGATAGACACTGTGCATGTAATCGAGCATCGCCATGTGCTCGTTGAAATCATGAATAGGAACGTACCAGTCTTCGGCGTTCACCAGGTTCAGTCCGACAAATCGCGGATCGGTGGAAGCCAGTTCGAAACCTAAAAGGATTTGAGCGAATACGATTTCGTGCGGCAATCCGCGGAGAACTTGGTAAAGGTAGCGAACCGTGACGCCGCATCCGGGGGCGGCGTCCGGTGTTCCGCATTTTAGAATTTCTTTGGCGCGGGCGTCGTCCGCGGCGAGGCGCTTGCTGGTTTCTGAAACTACGTCTTTCATGCCGGCCGCCAGCAGCGAATCCCTCATCTTGGCGTAGTCAGGATTCCATTCCACTTTCTCCGCCAGCCGTGCGGCCGCACCCGCATCGGCGGTGTGCATCAGTTCTACGTATTGCAGATGATCCATGCCGGCGCGATTGCTCGCGGCGGCAATCGCTTCCGCAACGTGAGTGTGCGAAGCCAAGCCGAATTTATCGAACGTGGCGAAGAAATGATCGTGGCCAGATTCGTCGCCGGACTTCCAGTTGCGCATCGACCAGGCATCGATCATCTGGTTGTAGAGAACATGATCGCCGTAAGCGCAGCGGGCAGCGGGTTTGGCGGTATAAGTCTCACAGGGATCGCAGGGCGGGGCGAGCAGGCGCGAAGATGTGCGGTCCGCGCATAGGCTACCGTCGGCGGCGAAATCCACCAGATCTTCGGCGTAGATCGCTCCGTCAAGATGATTGTGGAGATCTCCACCCTTCGGCAGGTCATGGAGGAAGGCCAACAGCAATTGCGGCTGTTTACGAGCCCGCTCGAAGGACATGGATGTACGCTGCTCGGCACTCTGTGCGGCGGCGAGCGCCGTTAATAGCAGGAGCAGCAAACAGCATCGTACAGGCGCTCTTTTGTCGCTCGAGACAGCGGGCGGAACCATGGAACCTCCCAATTTAGTTTGCGAAGTCAGGACAAAGAATTGTAATCGGTTGTCGCCGCCGGAATTAAAGAAAAGAAAAGAGGGAAGAAATCAGCGCAGCCAGGCGATTCCGCCGATAACGAGGGCGACCATCAGCAGAGCGGCGAGAACATATTTGTTGGACGCGAACCAAGATTCGGATCGTAATGCCGAACTCAAAAACAGAGCAGCCTCGTTCGAGGACAACGCATCGGCTGGAGCATTAGCATCGGCGTCGGAAGACGAAGGCGTTGCTTCCAAAGTTTGCGGCGGGTTAGCTGCTTCGACCGGGGCAGCTGTGATTGTTTTCAATTCCTGGGAAGCCTTAGGGGCTTCAGGTTCCGGGGCTGGCGTCGCGACTTCGCTTTCTCTTACCAGCGGCATCGATAATTGATCTGGGTGAGAATCCTGAATAAGAATCTCCTGCACGTTCGCGTCAGGGACGGTCTGCTTTGACTCGGGTGACTGAAGCTGATTTGGTTGCCGCGGGACCGGTACCTGCGAGGACGTCGCCTGCGCCATCCGTTGTCCCCGCCATTGTTTCTCTTCGCATTCCACGCAGAAGGTGCGGCCAGACGAAACGGGAAAGCCGCAAGCTTGACACTTCCGAAAGTTTCTCAAGACCGGAGGCACTGCCAGCGCGTTTTGTTTGGGTGGTTCCGTGCCCTGGGCGCGCAGCGCGGCTGACCAGAACAATGGTTTCTTCCCTGCTGCCGGTTCAGCAATTTCCTTGGCTGACGGAGTTTCTTGCGGGGGAACCGTGGGCGGCGCAAGGACCGGAGCGGGCTCTGAACTCACGGCAGAGGCGGTGAGCGGCCCAGGCACAAGTGGCTCAGGCTGCGGAATCTTGATTTCTTCCTCAACTACCCTTTCTACGGGTTGGCTCTCCGCGACGGCCACTTCCTTTAGAGGGGGCGCAATCTGTGGCGGCAAAGCGTGCTTTACGGCGGCCTCAACCATTTCACTGAGGCGCAGCAAAGCAGAAAGGTCGCGCTCATCGAAAGCCCGCGGTTTGCCGGAAAGAAGCTCGAAGATGCCGAGCACTTGCTCGTCGCCGACGATGGGCATCACAATCACCGAGGCAATCCCCAGTTCGCGGCAGACCTCGCGGTTCACGCGCGGATCGCGTTCGGCGTCGTCGCAACGCAATAACTGGCGAGTGCGAACGCATTCTCCGGAAAGTCCAAGTTCCATGGAAAGCAGGGCGCCCAGGTCGGGAGCGCTAGAACCGGCAGCGGCCCGGCACACCATGTCATTGTGTTCGCCGCGGCGCAGCGCAATTGCCGTGCCGCTGGCTCCCGTAATGTATTGGGCGCGTTCAGCCAGCAGTTGCAGCGCAGCATCAAGATCGCGGTGGGCCATTTCAGCCAGCGAGCGTGCGGCATCCTCGGCTGGAAACCGCGGAACGGCTTCCGAAGGGGAGGGCAGAAGCGTATTGGCGGCGGCAATTTTCGCGGAGATGCTGGATGATCCCGCCGCACTGGCGCCGGCAGCCGCAGTGAGGCCCGCAGCCGGTGGCGAGGAATGGTCGAGAATCGAGTAATGGTCCATTCAGCGTACGATTTATTTTGACGAGGCGGTAATTGGAGTCTCGCTCGGAGCAGGCCTAGTGTCAAGAAGTGAGGGAACTCGAAAGTCACAGGGGAGCGCGGGGAAGCAGTGAGGCGCTCAGCAATTAGCATTTGGCAATTCGCCAGAGGAGGTCGGCATGCGATAGCTTGACGGCCCAATGCTAATTGCCAATTGCTAAATACGGCGGTTAGAGGACCGTCAGTCGACTGAAGGCTGAGTGCGGAATGCTGCTCGCTAAACAGCCCGGTCCCGCACGGCGGTATTGGCTAGGCGATTCGCCTCGGCGTTGTTCTCGCGCGAGACATGAGAGATGGAGAAATTTAGAGCGCGAGCCAGCTTGCGGCAGGTCCAATGCAGGGAGTACAAGCGAGAGCTGCGGCAGGTGTACTCGCCGCGCATCTGGCGAACTACAACCTGGGAATCGGAATACACATGTAAAGCTTTGGCGTTCAGGGCCACGGCGTACTGCAGGGCCTCCATCAGAGCGACATACTCAGCAACGTTGTTATCCTGATGGCCAATCCATTTAGCGATGCGAACGGGGCCGCTGGCGCAGCCATCAATAATCACTCCGATGCCGGAGGGGCCCGGGTTTCCCTGGGAGCCACCGTCCACATAAGCTACAAGTTCTGGCATCACTGCAATTCCGCTATCAGCAAGATGCTCCGATAACGGAACGCCGTCAAGACGAATATTAGGTTCGGCGCCGATTTTTTCTCTTTCTCGGGAATGTGCAAGCTTCTGTGCAAATCCCGTCCCGATTCAAAACAGAAATTTCTAAGAGATGACTGTACAACAAGTTGCCTTCTCCGTTTTTCACAGGGTTGGATGCCGGCACTGCACCAATAGTTTGCGTTGACTTTTGTGAACGCTCTGTTAAGGTTGCTTTCGTCGACGGTCGAAAGGGACAGCGAAATAAACCTTGCTGACCCGAGGTAGACTGGGTGATCAGCCAAGCGGGGCAACCTGAGGGGCAGCCAAACCTGAAAAAACCGACGGTTCTGCGAGGATCAGTTGGGGTTTGGGACTGTGAAAACAGTGATCGCATCAAGGGGCTGTGACGGTACATGCGTCCACGCGGTTAACTCCCTCGCAGGAGTTGGCAGCTAGAGCATAACCAATGTCACGGCCCTTTCAATTTTTTTCCGCCTTTTCTTTCCTGCTTTTTCCTGATCACAACTTCTAGGCGTTCACTTCTCCCGCGATGATCTCATCCACGTAACACCAGATCCAGCTTTCCCCCGGCTCAATCGAGCGCATCACGGGGTGGTGTTCATGATTAAAATGTTTGGTGGCATGCTTGTTTTTGGAAGAGTCGCAGCAAGCTGCGTGTCCGCAAACCATGCACATGCGGAGGTGAACCCAGGTGTCGCCAAGTTTGACGCACTCTTCACAGACGTCCGTGTCGGTAGTCGTGACTTTGATTTGATCCAGGTGCTTGCATTTGCCCGACATTCTTATCTCCACACTTTAGCAGTTCAAATTCGTTCCAGTTCTTTGCGATCCCAGTGCGCCAGGTTTGCTCCTGCGTCGTAGGTGCTCTGCAGGAAATCGAGCAGAGCTTCGCGCGGAGAATCAGCTTGGCGAACGTCATCGTACATCAGCAGAAACTCTTTCATCTGCGGATGATAGAGGGCTGCCGCAGGCTTAACTTTCTGTTCAGAGAATCCTGCCGGCTCAGGCGCTGCGTAAACATAAAAAGCCGGACCTTTCACTTCGCCGCCGCCGGGCCAGAATCCGGCGCTGATCACCTCGTGCGAATAAGCCTCGCGCGTGATGGGATCGGCGCCCACGCGTTCGGGGGCACGCCGTCCTGAGAAGCGCGTTACACAGAGGTCGAAGCTTCCCCAGAAAAAATGCACGGGACTATCTTTGCCGATGAAGCGCGACCGAAACTCCTTGAAGACGGTGTCGCACAAAGTCAATATCCGCCAGAATCGCTGCGCATATTCGGGATCGTAAGAGGCGTGCTGCGTGTCAGTCTCGAAGCGTACTGGGTTCGGGACCTCAACCGGCATCGTCCAGATTTTCACATCGAGGCCCAGCGAGTGCAGAGCGGACATAAAGTCGAAATAGAAATCGGCGACAGTTTGAGCCTTCAGGGGCATGCTCTTCGTGGAACCCCAACTGGTCTGGACGGTCAACTTATGATCGATGAAATCGAATTGGACTTCAAAAATGCCATCGCCATACGGAATCGCCGAAGTCGTAAGACCGCGGGCGTCAACGTAAAACGCAACCTCCCACCAGTGATTGATCAGAGGACTTAACGCCAGCCGCACCTTGCCGACGATCTGCGTCCACATGTGGAGAGTGTCGTAAGTAGACTGCCACTTTTCGAGCGGGAGTTCGGGCCAGGGTTGTTTCGGACTGGCAGCAGAAGATTTCATAGAAACCTCGCGCTTGAAGTAATGACGAACTTTGTTTCCCTGACGGTAGCTATTTTTTGGGCGGCAGATATTTTTTCTGAATCGAGGCCACGATCACGTAATTCGGGTCCACCATCTCGTTGAGATGAATCTTCCCTACTTGCGAGAGAAGTTCATAGGCGTCGAGTTCCGATAAACCGTAATCCTTATGGATCCAATGAACGAGTTCGGTGAATGCGATGCGCAGGGCATCGTCGAGCGGACGGTAGGCGCCGACCGTCATAATGGCGTCGTCGTTTTCAAACTGCGGCCATGCGATAGTGCGGCCTTTGATCACGCTCAACTGCACACGCGCTTTCAACGGGACTTCGATGGCGGTACCGGCGATTTCTCCATCACCCATGGCGGCGTGGCCGTCGCCGATGTAGAACAGGCCGCCTTTCACATTCACCGGAAAATAGACCGTGTTGCCAACGCTGGCTTCTGGAGAATCCATGTTGCCGCCGAATTCGGCGGGAACTACGGAGCTGCGCGCCTCACCCTCTGCGGGCGCGACACCGATGCAACCGAAGAAAGGATGCAGCGGAATCTTCACTGAAAAATCAGTATCGAGAGCTTGGAATGTTCCGGTATTCGAAGCGTGATCGATGTGATAGAACCAGATCTTCTCAGGCAGAGGGGCATGCAGCATGGGAGTGTAATTGGTCTCGTTGAGCGCGCCGAAACCTGGAGCGAAGGCGCCTACGCCAGTATCGCCATCAACTTCAAGATCGAGAATTTTAACCGCCAGCGTGTCGCCGGGTTCCGCATCCTCAACGAAGAATGGCCCGGTTAACGGATTGTCGCCCTTCACCTTGCTGAGGGTATCTCCGGGCTTTTTGATTACGTTGCCGAAGCAATCGAGCGTGTTGGTATCAAGAATGTCGCCGGATTTCACATGCGCCACCGGCTCCGCCGTCGCGAACAGATACTTCACGTTGGCGTTCGTGGCGGTGTAGTGAACTGTGTTTTGCGCGAGAGCTGTAGCTGAGAGCAGCATGACAATGACAAGACGAGCGATCACGATGGCCTCCAGGATTGTTAATTGTAGCGGAGAGGCTGACCCTCATCCCTACCCACGAATAGTATTTCAGACGGACAGAGTTACTCGTGGCTTATTGACTTTAGGATTGTTTTCGCCTTAGAGAATTGCGTCTCTCGTATGCAAGTCGCCGGAGACTCCTGCGAGTAGCCCAAGCAATAGTCCCGAAGATCGATCCGCAGAAAAGTACCATCCAAAGTAGGAATATCCAGAGGACGCCAACCTTATAGGTCGCGACCAAAATAGCGATCATGAAGCTGAAGACAAATATCCCAAGGACTGCCAGGCCGAGTTTGGTTGATAGCTTGGAAGGTCCGGTTCCAAGATTGCGCCAGAATCGCGTTTCGTTCTCTAAGGTATTCGGGAAAACGATATTGCGCTGCCGCGCTGCAACATCTTGCAGCCATTCATCGCGCTTATGTTGGTGTGCCATGGGAGGGCCAGGGGCAGCGAGACAAATTCTACTACGGCTTGCACTCAAAACTTACGGAGATAGGGTCTCGTCTCGTTGAGACACCTATACTCGAGGATAGAGTCGGCTAGGAGTCGGCCATTCCTATTGCGTTTTCGACATTGCAGCTGACGCGCGACGCAATAACTCGGGCGACTTCATTCGCTGGCAGTATTCTGCAAAGTTCGGTCGCGGACCCTTCCAACGAAGATCCTCGACGGTATCGAAAACCGGAACATCCAATCGCAACGTCGCAAGTGTGCGAAATAACACCGCGTCGTTCCATGCGCCGAACAGCGATTCGGAGAGCAACCGTGCCTTGCGGATTGAAGGATGCCATTCTCGAAAATCTCTTGGAATGTTCTCTAAGTGGGGATATTGCGATAAGACCAAAGCCGCAGCCTTCGCGCCCCAGCCGGGCAGGCCCGGAAAACCGTCGGCGCTGTCGCCGACCACGGCCAGATAGTCGGGAATCGATTGCGGTTTCACGCCGAACTTGGCGATCACGCCGGACTCGTCGCGGACAATGTCGCGCCTGCGATCCAGTTGCACGACTCTTGTGCCCACAACACACTGGCTCAGATCCTTGTCTGGCGTGCAGATTAGAACCTGGTCCACAGTTGCATCGTTCGCCGCCTTGCCGGCGGCGGAGGCGAGAGCATCGTCTGCCTCGTAATAGACCATTGGCCATACCGTCACGCCCATGGTTTCGAGCGCCTCTTCGAGAATGGGGAACTGCGATAGCAGCTCTTGCGGCACGCCTTCACTGGTCTTGTATCCGGGATATAAAGCGTTACGGAAGGATTCCACGACATGATCGGTGGCAACTCCAAGATGAGTGGCGCCGCGCTCGATCATGGACAAAACGGAAGTCAGCACACCGCGGACCGCGCCAATTTCCTGGCCGTTCACGTCCGAGGCGGAGGGTACGGCGTAGAAATGCCGGAACAGTTCGTAGGTTCCGTCAATCAAATAAACATTCATGCGGAGCAAGTCATTCTCTGCAGGGAATGGTACGTCACCGACGAACGATTGGAGAAATCTTATTGGTCCGGGGTCTGAGGACCGCAAGCCTTTAGTTGAATGCTTTACCGAACCGCGAGCGAAAAGGCGGTGTCGGTTTTCGAGATGTCATACACGCCGAAATCGCGACTGTAAACTGTCCAGGCTTCGCTGGTGTCCTCGGCATCGGTGGTGGAGGTCCAATAATAATTGGACACGACGAAGCCGGTGAAAATCGGCGCCTGGTAAGGTGCATGGGTTGCCTTCCAGTTATAAGACTGGTTAAAGAAGTCCGCGTGATTGTTTTGTATTCTGTGAGACAGGCTCAGCAATTCGTTGCGGTTGGGCATTCTCCAACTCCCCGCGATGGAGCCATCGGCCAAACCACACTGCCCGGTGGCCAATGCGCTGATGGCGGCGATTGCTTCGGACCATTGCCCGCTGATGCAGTTGGCCGTCTTCAGCCAGATCAGACCGGTAACCGTGTCGGTAAGGGTTCCATTTCTGTTATCGATCCAACGCGGATCGGGGAACGGCACTCTGTACACCTATGACCTGGTGGGCAAGGTGCTGCAGGTGAACGATCCGACCGGGACCTACGGCTTCGCCTACGACAATATGGGACGGTTGATCAGCACGACCACGCAGTATGCATTCCTGAGTGGCTCGACCTTCACGAACAGTTACACCTACGATGCCGCCTCGAACCGGACATCGCTGACGGCGCCGGACGGCAGCATCAGCACTTACGGCTACGACACGCTGAACCGGCTGAACGGCCTGGCCAACTCATGGGCAGGATCGTTTGGCTTTGCCTACGATGCGCTGGGCCGCAGAACGCAGTTGATGCGGCCCAATGGCGTGAAGACGAATTACAGCTACGATTCGCTGTCGCATCTGCTCTCGGTGCTGCATCAGGCGGGGGTAAACACTCTGGATGGAGCGAGTTACACCTACGACCCGGCAGGCAACCGCACGGCGAAGACGAATTACCTCAATGCCACCACGTCGAATTACGCCTACGACGCGCTGTACGAGCTGACGCAAGTAACCCAAGGTGCGAGTACCACGGAGAGCTACAGCTACGATGCGGTCGGCAATAGACTGTCCTCATCCGGCGTGCCCAACTATAGCTACAACTCGTCGAACGAGCTGACGTCGAATTCGACGGGCAGCTATACCTACGACGCAAACGGCAATACCCTCTCCGATGCCTCCGGCAAGAGCTATACCTGGGACTTCGAGAACCGGCTGGTGTCGGCGGTCGTGCCCGGCACTAACGGCGGCACAACGACCTTCAAGTACGATCCCTTCGGACACCGCATTCAAAAGTCCGGCCCACTCGGCACAACCAACTACCTCTATAGCGGTCCTGACATACTCGAAGAAGTCGATAACGGGGGGAACGTTCTCGCGCGGTATACGCGCGCCAAGAAGATTGACGAGACCCTAGCCACGCTGGGCTCCGGAACAACCAGCTATTACCAGGCAGATGGGCTTGGCTCCGTCACATCACTCAGCGATGGAGGAGGCGCGCTCGCGAATACGTATATCTACGATTCCTTCGGGAAATTAACCGCTTCTACAGGAACCATCGGCAATCCGTTTCAATATACGGGGCGCGAGTTCGATCCCGAGACCGGAATCTACGAGTATCGCGCGCGCTACTATGACGAAAGTGTTGGCCGATTCATCAGCGAGGATCCTATCCGGTTCAGAGGCGGGATAAACTTCTACGATTACGTGCGAAACGATCCTCCTAACCTAACCGATCCCAACGGACTTGCCCCGGGAGGAGGCGGTCGGGAGATCTGTAGCTACTACGACCAGCACTGCAAATACGGCTGCAACGGCAGCTCGTCCTATGAATGTAGGGCAGGTAACTGCTGCCGGGCATTCCCGGAGAGTCCGCAGGCGAACTGCACCCGCGAATGCCTGATCAGCTGGGATATTGCCAACTGCTCCAAAATGTCCGGAGAAAGCCAAGCAGCATGCAGGATCGTAGCGCATCTTAATTGCTACTCACAATGCAGCTTCCACCCCAACCCGTTTAAAATTCCCGGAGTCTGCTGGAGTATCGCCGATGGACGCTGAAAAGCGCATTCTCTTGGCTGTCCGCGGTGGCGTCGGCTGCGCGATCCTAGGATCCCTGCTCGGTGGTTGTGCTGTGGTTCTAATTTCCGCGGTCCGCGGAAGCTTCGGCCTGGCGGCGCTTTCCCTGATTCCGATGGCTGTGCTTTACGCGGCAGTTACTGGAGCCCCGTTCGGATTTGTCGCTGGCGCGGCTGGCACTTGGCTGGTCGCGGCCCGCGCACGGCATATTTCGGGGAGGCGGCTTTACTTGGAGGCTGCCTGCGGGGGAGCTGTGCTGGGAGCCACCTATCCTCTGGTTTTGACAATCTCGGGATGGGGTCCCTTTCAGAATCTTGTGTCGGTGCTGCCGATTTCGATCGGAGCTGGGGCTATCTGCGGAATCGTGCTTGTTCCAGAAGTGCGAAGATACCTGCGCGCTCTGCCCTAATTGCGCGTGGTACACGGCGGGCCGTCTTCCCGAGTCCCGACCTTGCAAAGCGTGGATCGGGAGATGCAAATGCAGAAAAAGAGCACTCCCGCCAATACGGTCGTCATCACCGGAGCTTTCAGCTACACCGGCAAGTACACGACGCGGCTCTTGCTTAATCGCGGATATAAAGTCCGCACTCTGACGTACCACCCGAAGCGAGAGAATCCTTTCGGCGAAAGCGTTCAAGTGTTTTCTTACAACTTCGATCATCCCGACCAACTCAGAGAAAGCCTTCGTGGTGCATCTGCTCTGATTAATACATACTGGGTTCGATTCCCGCATGGAGGGTCGACGTTCGAGACGGCAGTTCAAAATACTCGAACGCTGATCGCGGCGGCAAGAGATGCAGGGCTTAAACGGATCGTGCATGTCAGCATCGCCAATCCGTCCCTGGAATCCCCGCTGGGCTATTACAAAGGCAAGGCTCAGCTCGAACAAGCGGTGATCGACTCCGACCTTTCGTACGCCATCGTGCGACCTACTGTCATCTTTGGGGTGGAAGACATACTCATCAACAACATCGCTTGGTTCCTCCGTCGCTTCCCTTTGTTCGGCATCCCCGGTGATGGCCGCTACGCTATCCGCCCTATCTACGTCGAAGATATCGCGCGCTTGCTTGCCGACGCTGTGGACCAGTCAGAGAATACCGTGCTCGACGCTGTAGGACCCGAAACGTTCGCCTTCGAAGAACTCGTGAAGCTCGTTGCCGGAAAGGTTGGGCGTCCCGTGCGCGTCCTTCACATGCCGACTGCCCTGGCCTATGTTTCGACCCTCGTGACGGGTTGGTTCGTCGGGGACGTTGTCCTGACCTGGGAGGAGTACAAGGGCTTGATGGGTAACCTGCTGGCTCCGGAGGGTCCCTCGACCGGTCAAACGCGCTTGAGTGAGTGGTTGTCAGAGAACCATGAGCGTGTTGGAAGGCGGTACGCCTCAGAGGTGGCCCGCCACTTCGCTAAATCCTCCCAGAATCCGTCCTGAGAGTTTTTCCTTTAGCCGCCGACCCGCTGGTGTTCCCCTGGCCGATTCCTGCCTGATCCGGTGCCCGACCGCGCACTGATCCCGGCCCGATTAGCCGCCCGATGCGGTCCTGATTCCTGGCTGGAATCCGCGCGTGATCCTGAGCTGGCGGTGTGGCGAATCCAGCACAGTGAGGGTGGGGTTCCGGTGGGTCCCAGAGGTGGGTTCCGGGGTGTCCTGGCGGGTGGCCCAGGCGTTGAATGGATGAAATCAGAAACACGGTGGGTGCCCCGCTCCTTCGCGTTCTTTGCGAAGGGGCGGGAGCCACGAACGCCGGCAGCCGCGAAGCTACGCCGCCCGATCGCGAAAGGAAATCTTTCCCCATCCCTCATGCACCCGTACCGGTCCGGCTTCGCCGAGCAGATAGAAACGGTAACTGCTCCATCGCCATTGCTCGGGCAATTCCACCAGTCCCCGCTTCACCGGATTGCGGTGCATGTATCTCAGCTTCTCCAAGCGCTTCTTCGTCGTCCACACATTGAAGTCGTAGAAGCGCGCCTGCCAGAGCGCTCTGCGCTGCGGTTCGTCGCGAAATAAATTGCGCTGGCGCGGGTTTTTCCGCCTGCGCCTGGGTAACAGTGCATGGGCGGTGCGCTGCTTCAACACCTGCATCACGGTGGAGGGAGTTCCAACCTCCGGTTCCGTCAGCAGCAGATGGATATGCTCGGGCATGACGACATAGCCGACGACCACGAAGCAGTAACGCTGGCGAGTCTGTTCGAGAATGTTAAGGAAGGTATCGCGACTGCGCGCGTTGCCCAGAAAAGGCAATCGCCGGTAGCAGGAGCAAGTGATAAAGTGCAGGTGATGAGCGCCGTAGGTGCGGTGCAGTCCGCTGGGCATGACAAAGCACATGATATCGGCAGCATCGCACCCGCCCTTGCAAAAAACGCAAGGAC
>JBAVQD010000155.1:0-27818 GCA_049693675.1 Candidatus Sulfotelmatobacter sp.
GAATTCGAAGGCATCGTACGCAACGGCGCCGTGGAGCTAACCAACGGCAAACTTCCGGAAGGGACTCGAGTTGAGGTTCGAGTCAAAAAATAGATACGTCGAAACTCATTCCGCTGCCGAAGTGTGGTCGTGCACGATCTTCCATCCATCGGGAAACTTTCGGAATACTAGCGTGAACAAACCATGCGGCGTCTTCCCGTCGGACATCGTCAGTTGCCACGAGCCGCGCACAAAAGCCGCATCGGCGCCCAGCATTTCGATTCGCAAGTCAGAGAATTCCAACTTCCCCATCTCGTGCCCCGGACTTGCGTACCTCGCACGATAACGGTCCATCGTCGCCTGCCATCCGTAATTCTCTTTGGCGCCAGAGAAAAACGTCAGCTCCGGAGAATTCCAGTAGCCCGCCATAAAGCCATCCAGGTCGTGCCGGTTCCACGCCTTCTGCTGCGTGCGCAACACGTGCTCAACTTCAGCCTTCGCGCCACCGTTGTCGCCGGAGGTCATCTGCGCGCGGATCTCACTACCGAAGGCGACTAGCAGGATCGGAAAAAAGAAAAGGAAGAAATGAAAAAAGCGCATGCGAGCCTCCGCCCCTGACGATTCAGAGCGCAGCCAGTTTCGCACGCGAGACAAATTAATTGGAGGATTTATGAGAACCGACGACGAAACCGAAAGAATTAAGCCCGGCCCTTTTTGGCCGCAGCCGCTTTTGCCGCCGGCCCTTTGCCAGCAACTTCCCAAGGCCGCTTCGGACGATCCACGGGCGCCTTGTCGTCATCCTTAAGCCGGTCATAGTGGTAGGAATCACTCACCGTACCCAGCGACTCGTTGTAAAGGCTGGGCAGCCCAAGCGCCACTTTCAACTCTTCGGCGAAGTTTTGCAGCGCCTTCAGATGGTCCGCGGTCGCCGGTACTTCCGTCTTCGAAGTTTTCATAAACTGCTGGTAGCCGCGGTTGACCAGCTTCGAAATCTCGCTGCCAATCAGGTAGCCGGGATAAGCGAAAATCTTCACAGCATCATCATCAGTCTTCTGAATCGCGGCCGACACGTTGTACTTCCTGAGGAACACACGCCCGTTCGTCCCCGGCGCTTCCGTCACATCAAAACCGTGATCGCGCAACCAGGCCAGCGCATCCTCGTAAGTCCGTGCTTCTATTGCCTTCGGCATTTTCTCGTTTCCAATCTCCTGTTTAGATGCAGTCGGCTTACAAAATAGGCATTACTTATTTCCGGCTGCATCGGACTTGCAATCCGCATCATCTAACGACACCATACTACATAGCGCGTTTAACCGGTTCTTGCATAATTACGATAGTCACGGGTAAATAGTTCGACAATGAGTCACACTTCAGCGAAATTGGCCGCCACGTTCTCAGCTCACGACGCTCCGGAAGCAGCAACTGCGCGACCCGGCCAGACTCTGCTCGACCGCATTGGCAACACTCCGCTGCTCCGCTTTGATCGCTTCACCACGCATCTACCCGGCGTAACACTCTTGGGTAAGGCCGAATGGTACAACCCCGGCGGCTCCGTGAAAGATCGCGCCGCCGCCAACATCATTGCCGATGGCCGCCGCAGCGGAAGATTCGCTCCCGGCAAAATCCTCCTCGATGCCACTAGCGGAAACACTGGCATCGCCTATGCCATGCTGGGTGCGGCTGAGGGATTCCCCGTCACGTTGTGCATGCCAACCAACGTTTCGGCCGAGCGCAAGAAAATTCTACAGGCCTACGGCGCCAATATTCTCTACACCGATCCCGGCGAAGGCTCCGACGGCGCCATCCGTCTAGCACGCGATCTCGCCGCCAAGCATCCGGATTTATATTTCTACGCCGACCAGTATTCGAACGATGCCAACTGGCAGGCCCATTATCACGGCACGGCGAATGAAATCTGGCAGCAGACCGAAGGACGCATCACCCACTTCGTCGCTATGCTCGGGACGAGCGGCACTTTCATGGGCGCCACCCGCCGCCTCAAGGAACTGAATCCCACAATCCGCTGCATCTCGCTGCAGCCCGATTCCTCCTTTCACGGCATCGAAGGCGCCAAACACATGGCCAGCGCTATTGTCCCCAAAATCTATGATCCAACACTGGCGGACGAGAATCTCGAAATTGCCACGGAAGACGCCTACGCCATGGCCCGCCGCCTCGCTCGCGATTTCGGACTGCTCGTAGGAATTTCCGCCGCAGCCGGCGTGGCCGGAAGCCTCGAAATCTCCGAACGGCTGCAACTGAGAAGAGAGCAGCAGGCGGTAATCGTTACCATTCTTTGCGACTCCGGCGACAAGTATCTGAGTGAGAGATTTTGGACGGAGGGATGAAATTGCTGATTTTTGATTGCTGATTTCTGATTAAAACCTTCGCTTCAAATGGGGTTGGTGCGGATTCTCAATCAACAATCAGAAATCATGAATCAACAATTCCACAAATGCTGAAGCTCACCACCAAAGATTACGCCGCCCTCCGCCGTCACGGCGAGGAAACCTACCCGCACGAATGCTGTGGCATCCTGCTCGGTAGGGATGAAGACTTCGTCCGAACAGTCACCTCGATCGCTCGCTGCGGTAACACCCGTACCGACTCACCGCAGAACCGCTACAACATCGATCCTCGCGAACTGGTCCGCCTCCAGCGTGAAGGCCGCGAACGCGGCGAGGATATCGTCGGCTTCTATCACTCCCATCCCGACCATCCCGCGCAATGGTCGCAAACTGATTTCGCCGAAGCCCACTGGATTGGCTGCTCGTATGTCATCACCTGCGTGGAAAAAGGAAAGGCAACCATCACCAACTCGTTTGAACTGACAGGCCGCGGTGAAGCCGACAAGCAGTTCGGCAAAGAAAAGATAGAAATAATCTAGCCCGATCAGGCCACGCCTTGGTACATGTGGGGACAGCCGCCATCGGCTGTCCCGTCGAGCAAAGCTCGACAGGATTTCCGCGTCGGTCTGGTCCAAGGCCGTCGCGCTGCTCACAAGCAAACTCCTTACTGGATGCTGTTTTTCAATGTTTTTCACAAAGCTGCCGAGTTCCCTTGCAAGACAAGCTGAACCCGCGTCAACGGTTCAAATGGGGGAAACAGCATTCGGGCGCGCCTTCGGCGCGGACTTGCTTCAGTCACTGCACTAATTCCTGTCACCCGTCTGTGGACGCCCTGCACTCGCCTGAAAATAGGCTAGTTACAAACCTGATATTTTCGTTGACTCTAAAAATAGAAAGCGTAAAAACAGAATCGTTCTTTGACAGCTTCTAAAGTTTTTCCGGTTGGTGCGGCGTCCGGGACTCAAGCGCAGTCACCCGCTTCATGAAAATGAAAGGGAGGGCAAGCAAGGGTCTATAGCAAAGCGCTGGTTGAGGAGAACAAGAAGAAACGTCGAAGGCAGGATAGAGTTCCGAGGCGTTGGGTAGGTTTTTCCGGTTGGCGGTAAGCCCGGAGCCCGAGCGAAGATCGCACGCGGCACCCGCAAGGGACTTCGTAGCAGGTCAAGCAAGGGTCTAACGCGAGCTACTGGCCGAGATGAATGGACCCAACATCACCTCGGAACTCTTATTGTTTTCTGGTGCCCATTCCAGCGACGAATGCGCAACGACCAGCCGTAGGCGTATACGAGTTTCAGATTTTCAGAGCCGTTTCTTCCGGCAGATATTCCTCCAGCCGAGCCCCAATCCAGGACACCAACTGTTCCTTGACCGGCCCAGAAACTTGTACGAATTCCATCCCCGCCGACCCCGCAGCATCTCTCCAGCAAACTTCCGCGTTTATTCTAATAGCGGCTTGAGTGCGCGGCAGGGTCAGCCGCAAAGCGACTCTGTCTCCAGCCTGCAGAGCCGGTGATCGAGTGAGTGCAATGCCAACCTCGCTAATGTTGATTGATGTAGCCATCACCTCAGCCTGGGAACCAATCGAGACATAAACAGGGATTTGCACGGGACAACGAAACGAACGTCTTTTTTCGTTCACCATCAGCGGATAGGAAACTTTGAGCGTACGCGCGAGAACGGGCGCAGACAGTGGTTTCACCAGCACAAAGCTGGCCCCCGCCCGGAACGCGCTGGGCATTTCTTCATTACAGTTCAAGATAGCTAACACGACAGCTGCCTTGTGAGACGTCATCTCCCGCGATTTCTTGAGTAGATCCAGGGCTTCTGCCCGCTCCTTGAAATCCACCACCAACGCCTCAAACTTCGAATGGCAAAGCTTCCGGGTGGCAGAGGCGAAGTCCGAGCAGATATCGACATGCATCGCCATCTTACCCATAAGCTCACAAAGCGTGTCGATGGTCTGAATATCGCTGCTCACCAGCAGAACGTGTACTCCTATCGCGTTCGCGTGGGATCCATCGTTTCTCGGTTCAATCTCGATCGCGGCTAGGAAATCGGTCATACGACAAGAGCCTCGGGGATCTCCATCTCCCCATGTTCGAAGGCGGTCACAAACGCGTCCACGGCAGCGGGGTCGAAGTTCGATCCTGCGCTGGAGACAATGATTTGTCTGGCCTCAAATGGCGTGACTGCCCGGCGGTAAGGCCGGTCGCTGGTCAACGTGTCATAGGCGTCCGCTACTGCCAGTACCCGGGCCTCGATCGGTATCTCGCGACCTTTGGCAGGACTATATCCTGAACCGTCATACTTATCGTGATGAGCAAGAATGATAGGAAGCACTCTGCGCAAAGATCCTCCCACCGGCTCCAACATGGCGACTCCTTTCTGGACATGCTTTCTCATTTCTGCCATCTCTTCCGGGGTCAAGCTGGCCGCTTTATACAGGAGTTCGCGGCTGGTCTCGAGCTTACCCACGTCGTGAAGCAGCGCCGCCGCCCGGACGTCGTCAATCCGATCCTGATCAAATCCCATGCGCGCGGCAATCGATGACGCGTACAACGCCACTCGGTAGGAATGATTGTGCGTATATTTATCGTTGGAGATAAACTGCTGAAGGATCGCTAAGAGCCCAAAGTAAGTCTGGCGCAATTCGCGCAGATGACACTCTTTCCGGTCATACAGAGTCCCCATTGCGTATGCCGTGATCAGTAGCAGCCCGGCCCATGTGATCAGCTCCGACCATTGGTCGTAACTCAACTCGAATGGAGCCAAACCCGCGAAAAGACCAGTGTTCTTCCAAAGCAGTATGAGCACCATAAATATACTGGCGCTCGCCGTGAGCACGGCATGCCTCCGGCCATAGACATACGCCGAGAAAATGGTAGGCAGCGTGTACAAACCCAAAATCATTCGGTGCGAAGCCACCAGCCAGTTGAACAAGCCTGCAATAACGAATAAAGACAGCACCAGCCATAACTCCTGGTTAATCGTCGCCAGACTAACTTTAAATTTAGATTTCGTGTCTGGTGAATCTCTGCTGAGGCTTCCTCGCGCGCCAAGGACGCTCTCGTTACTCAGTGTTGATTTCATTTCATTTTCCATATCGACTACGCCTCGCGAATGAGCTTCCCCTAATCTCTCTATCGGCTGGTCCTGGCACTTGCTTTAGTCGCAAGCCGGGCAGCCGGTGCCGGCGACGGTTACCAGCAGTCGTGCTTTAGTTGACCTTTGCTGCTCAATCTGAGTTAATCATTGAGTCATGTGGCGCTCTTCAACACCAGCCACTGACCACTACTCATGCGAGAAGTCATCTCCACCAAAGACGCTCCTCAAGCCATTGGCCCCTATTCGCAAGCCATCAAGGCCAATGGATTCATATTCACATCCGGCCAGATTGCCATCGATCCGGCGACGCAACAAGTCGTTACGGGAGACGTGGCCGCGCAGACTGAGCGCGTGCTGCGCAATCTTTCGGAGATTCTGGAAGCTGCCGGCAGCGGACTCGGCAAGGTGGTTCGATCCACCGTATTTCTCAAGAACATGAATGACTTCGCTGCCATGAACCAGGTTTATGGCAAGTATTTCGGTTCTGCTCCGCCCGCGCGGTCCACGGTGGAAGTGGCGCGCCTGCCGAAAGATGTCCTGGTGGAAATTGATGTAATCGCGCTGGGATAGGAATCCACACAGGGGGCGCAGAACCACGAAGCCGCGGAAAACCTTTATTCACTCAGCACCCTCTACCTAATTAAGAAGATGCAAGTGTGAAGGAGCTAGAATGACAAAGTACGTTGCAGCCGTCTTCGTTATTTTTGCGCTAACGGCGCTGTTTGCTTACGCGCAAAGCGCGGCCAGGAAGTCCACAGCCCCAAATACCAATGCCCCCACCAAAGTGACCGGACCCGGAGTGACAACTTCCTCTGGATTGGTCTATTGGGATATTCGCGTGGGCAATGGCGAGGTCGCTAAAGAAGGCAACCGCGTGCGCGTCCACTATACCGGCTGGCTCACCAACGGCAAAAAGTTCGACAGTTCCGTGGATGCCGGCAAGCCTTTCGATTTCACCATCGGGAACGGTGAGGTTATTAAGGGCTGGGAAGAGGGAGTTGCAGGCATGCGGGTTGGCGGCAAACGCCAGTTGCGCATCCCCCCCGATCTGGCTTACGGCGCCGACGGGACGCCGGACGGATCAATCCCTCCGAACTCGACTCTCATCTTCGACGTTCAGCTATTAGGAGTGCAGTAAAGAATTTGCCGCCGAAGATAGAGGGCGCGCGCCGAGAATCACTAAGACGAAAACTAAAAATTCTTAACTAGCTTGGCGGGCTCTGCGTTCTCGGCGGTGACTTGTTTCTACGCTTTGACCACTTTGCCGCTGCGAATGCATGCCGTGCACACTCGCATACGCTTCGTGGTAGGGCCGACACGGGCGTGCACCGGACGCAGATTTACATTCCAGCGTCGCTTGGTGACGTTGTGGGCGTGGCTGATTCGATTTCCCGATTGCGGCTTCTTGCCGCAGATATCACACTGTTGTGCCATGACGGCTGTACATCCTTTCAAATGCTTTGAGCGAAGCCTCTATTCTACCGGATTCCTGTCCTTCCCGACAATTCGCCCAACGGCATGACAATCGGTAAACTATTGGTTGTCGCGTCGCGTTTAAAACTCAAGGAGGAATGTCTATGTTGAATCGTGGCAGCTCTACCCTGGTAGAAAGTGCGCTGGTCTTGGCCTTGATGGGAATTCTCGCTGGCGCCATCGGAGGCCTGGCAGTCGGAGTGGCGACTAGTCCTAAGACTTCTCCCTCGGCCACCACCGCTCGATAACAGAGAATGTCCGCCCCCGGCGAACATTCTACTATGCGATACTGAAATTCATGCAGTCCCCGCTTCAGTCCCCCACCGCGTCCACAGATCCCAGGTCCGTGAAGGTAAATCTCACCACTGGCACCGGAGTGGACATTGAGTGGAAAGATGGTCACGTTTCGCACTATGGATTTGTTTATCTCCGCGACGCGTGTCCTTGCGCCATGTGCAACGAAGAGCGCGACAAATCCCACCGCAAGCCCGGCGAGCCGGCCAAGCTAGCTCCCGGCATGCTGCCCATGTTCAAAGCCGCGGCCAAACCGCTTTCCGCGGAGGGGATCGGCAAGTACGCCATCCGCTTCGCCTGGAACGACGACCACGACCTCGGCATATATTCCTGGCGCTATCTGCGCGAAGTCTGTCCATGTCAGGAATGCAGCCAACCAGTTACTGCGGAAGCGCGCCATTGAGTTTAGGCGATTCAGTTCTTGGCGAATCTGGCCTGGCCGAACTTGGCTTAGCAAAGTTCAACCCCTCTGAGAATGCAAGAAGGTAAATTCAGCAAGACCGCTCATCGCGTGGCAATTCGCCGAGCGGCGCACCAGCTATTGGACAATCCAAAGGTTCTCGACGACCCTCTCGCCCTGCGGATCATCGGTTCTGAAGCGGCTAATGACCTTCTCTCAAACCCCAAAGAGCACCACGCCTTCTCCCGCGCTTTCCGCGCCTTCATGGCAGCGCGCAGCCGCTACGCCGAGGACGAACTCGCCCGTGCGGTCGCACACGGTGTGCGTCAATACGTTGTTCTCGGCGCCGGGCTCGATACCTTCGCCTATCGCAATCCCCATCCCGGCCTGCGTGTGTTCGAGGTCGACCATCCCTCAACCCAAACCTGGAAGCGCGAGCAGTTGCTGGCAGCAGATATAAAGATTCCGCCATCACTTACCTTCGTCCCCATTGATTTCGAGAAACAAACACTCGCGGATGGACTGGAAAACTCCGGACTCGATTTCAACTCTGCCGCATTCTTTTCCTGGCTCGGAGTAACGCCCTACCTTACCCGTGAAGCTTGCCTCAGCACGCTGAGTTTTATCGCCAGCATGCCCGCGGACAGTGGAGTGGTCTTCGATTTCGCGGTCGACCCCACGCTCCTCAATCCCGGGCAAAGACAGGCCCTCAATGCACTCTCAAAGCGCGTGGCCGCGGCCGGAGAGCCCTTCCAGTTATTTTTCGACCCCAACAAATTGCAGGACGAACTAAAGCGTCTGGGATTCCGCCGCACCGAATTCCTGCAAGGCAAAGATCTCAACGCCCTTTACTTCAACGAGCGCACTGATGGTTTATTGGTTCGCGGCAGCATCGGACATTTGATGGCAGCATGGGTGTAGGTCGTCCGAAAAAGCGAGGGCCCCGATTACTCGGGGCCAACTCAAATCTGGGCACCTACAGCACCCTGCGACGACTCCAGTATAGGTCACCCCATTCTGCAGTCAAGTTACTTTTGTAGAGAAGCTATCCCTGCTTCGCTCCCCACAGAACCCGCGCCCCGAAACCGGAGCGTGGACCCGACGGGATTCGAACCCGCATCTGCCACCGTCGCAGGGTGCTGTGTTGCCGTTACACCACGGGCCCACGAGAAGTGTACCTGCATATAAGGCGAGTACTGTCGGGAGACGCTTCAATATTTGAGTAAGAATCTCAAGAAGGGAAGGCCGAGTATCGAAACCACTCTTTCGCAAAGATCGGTATTTGCCGAAAGGCCGATGCCATGTTTAGGCGAAGGAGTTCCCGCGCCCTCAATCCTGTAAAATTGAATCATCAGCTCCGGAGCTACTTCCGCATTGTCTTTTCTTGATCAATTGAATCCGCAGCAGCGCGAGGCCGTCGAAACTATCGAAGGCCCGGTGCTGATCCTCGCCGGAGCGGGCAGCGGGAAGACGCGCGTCATCACCTACCGCATCGCCTACCTGATCGAGCACATGGGGGTGATGCCGGAATCCATTCTGGCGATGACCTTCACCAACAAGGCCGCCGCCGAGATGGGCGAACGCGTCGAAAAACTTGTCGGCGGATTGAGCATCGCCAAGCCTGTTATCTCCACATTCCATTCTTTCTGCGTGCGCGTTCTGCGCCGCGACATCGAAGCTCTGCAGATTCCTTCCGCCATGCCCGGCCAGCCCCCTATTGGCCATACGAAAAAATTTGTCATCTACGACGAGAGCGATATGCAATCCGTGGTCAAAGGAGTCATGAAGCGCCTCGGCCTCGACGACAAGCAGCTCACCCCGCGCACCGTGCTCTCGCGCATTTCCTGGGCCAAGAATCATATGCTCGATCCGCAGGAACTCTACCTGCAATCGGCCGATCCCAAGACAGAAAAAATCGCGCACCTGTTCGAGGAATATCGCAAGGAACTCCGCAAGGCGAACGCCCTCGACTTCGACGACCTCCTGCTCGAAGCCACGCGCCTGCTGAAAACGTCTGCTCAAGTGCGCGAGTATTACAATCGCCGCTTTCAATATTTGCTGATCGATGAATACCAGGACACGAACCGCCCGCAATACGAACTGATGCGCATGTTGGCCGGCGAGCGCCACAACGTCTGCGCCGTCGGCGATGAAGACCAGTCGATTTATTCCTGGCGCGGCGCCGATATCCGCAACATTCTCGAATTCGAAAAAGATTTCCCCGAAGCAAAAATCATTCGCCTTGAACAAAACTACCGCTCCACGCAAAACATCTTGCAGGCAGCCTCATCCGTGGTCGCGAACAACATCCGGCGCAAGGGCAAGAATCTTTGGACTTCCCGCCAGGGCGGCGCCAAGCTCGGTTACTACGAAGCTCCCGACGGAGAAAACGAAGCCCTCTTCGCTGCGGACCACGTTGCGAAATACCTGCGCGAGGCTGCTCAGCGTGGCGAAACTCCGCGCGCCGCAGTGCTCTACCGCACTAATTCGCAATCGCGACTCTTTGAAGAAGCGATGCGCCGCTATGGCCTCAAATACAAAGTAGTCGGCGGATTTTCTTTCTACGAGCGCTCCGAGATCAAAGACATGATCTCCTATCTCAAAGTCATTCACAATCCGGATGACTCGATATCGCTCCTCCGCGTGATCAACACGCCCACTCGCGGCATCGGCAAAAACACCATCGACACGATTGAGCGCCTGGCTCTTGAAACTGGCTTGTCACTGTGGGGCGCAATCGCGGAAGCCATCCGCCGCCAATTGCTGCCACAACGGGCCCTGGCCGCATTAAAAAATTTCCGGCAATTGATCCTGGACGCGCAAGCAATGCTGGCAGGAACATTTGTCGAGCATCTGGACGAAAGTGTGTCTTCGGTTGACCTGTCAGAAGCGCCAGAGCCAGTGTGGGGACAGCCGCCCTCGGCTGTCCAGCAGGGCGAAGCCCTGTCATCGCCGGTAGACTCGGCCGACGCAGCCGCCTTCGATCCCAACGAATTCGAGAACACCGCATTCGATTTCGGTGGCGCCTACGTTGGCGACGAGTCCGACAGTAGCGACGGCGTCCAGCTGGCCCGGCTCGATGATCAATCCCAGGGCCTACCCACATCGCCGTCGCCTGCGCCCGCCGATTCATTTCCCGTTCCCACCGTCAGTACCGCTGACATCCTGAAGTTCCTGATCGATCGCACCGGATACATCCGGCTTCTCGAAGCTGAAGATACGCCTGAGGCTTTCTCCCGCATCGAAAACCTTCGCGAATTGGTCAACGCCGCCATGGACTCGCGCGACCGCGGCGAGAGCCTCGATCAGTTCCTCGACCACGCCGCCCTCATTAGCGACGCCGATGACTACGACGAGCGCGCGCAAATCACACTGATGAGCCTGCACGCCGCCAAAGGCCTGGAGTTTCCCTTAGTCTTTCTCAGCGGCCTCGAAGAAGGATTGTTTCCGCACTCCCGCACCATGCTCCAGCCCGACGATGTCGAAGAAGAGCGTCGTCTGTGCTACGTCGGCATGACGCGAGCTATGGATCAACTCATCCTGACCCGCGCCGTGTACCGCCGGAGATACGGATCCGATCTCCCAGAAGCCAGCGTCCCTTCGCGCTTTCTGGAAGAAGTCCCCGCTCCGTTAATCGAAGAGTTGGGTCGACGAGGCGGTGCCAGAGGTACTGGCGCACGCACCGGTTATGTGGGGACGGCCGCCCTCGGCCGTCCATCCGGGCGAAGCCCCGCAACCCACGATGCTGATTCCCACTACTCCTACGAAGACGAAGACCAAAGCACAGCCTGGCAAGGATCGCGTGGGGACGGCCGCCCTCGGCTGTCCAGCGGGGCGAAGCCCCGCAGCGCCACCACAGCTCCGGCCAAACCCTACAACTCGATCGAAAACATCGCTGAGTTTTTCGCCAGTCGCGGCAAGAAGTTCACTGTTCCGAAAACAGCGGCCGAAGAGCCCAGCGGCAAGCGTGGATTCCGTCCCGGCCAGAAAGTCCGCCATCCAAAATACGGCGAAGGAACGGTTTACCAGCGCGAAGGAGAAGGCGAAGAAGCCAAGATTACTGTACAATTTCCTCGCTTCGGCTTGAAAAAGCTGGTCGAGAAATATGCCCAGCTGGAGAGAGCTTAAAGATCATCTGGTAATTTTGTAATCGGGTAATTTCGTAATTTCAGAGACCGGCTGCAGTCTTTCAAATTGCAAATTACGCAATTACCAAATTACAAAATTAAGGATATTAGAAAGCATTCATGGCAAACACAGCAGAGCTCACAAAAGAAGAACGCAAAAAATCTAAACGCACCGCCCGCAAGAAAGCGAAAGCGGAAAAGCCGAAGAAGCCCCGCGACTACGCCCGCGGATCGAAGAAACGCAAAGTAAAGAAGTTGGCTCGCGGCCAGTCGAAACGGTAAGGCGTCAATCGACATGAAGCGCTTGGCATTTAGTCGGGAAGATTCTTAGTTACCTGATAGGAATCAGAACTGGCTAAATGCTAAGTGCTAATTGCTGAAGGCTCGTTTCCAGGAGACAACTACCTCTTGTCACAATCATCCACGGAACCCCCGGCGTCAGTACGCACTTCCGACAACCAGCTTTTCTGCTGCAAGTCGATCGACAAGCTGATCGCAGATTCCGAGGTCCCAGGACAGCGGCTGCAAAAGACTCTCGGCCCCTGGTCTCTCACCGCCCTGGGCATCGGCGCGATCATCGGCTCGGGAATTTTCATCCTTACCGGCACGGCGGCAGCGGGCGAATATTTCCAGGCCCCATCCATTCTGCATGCGCAGGCACTCGATGTAATCGTGAATTTACTACGGACCGGCAGCATGGCGGGAGCGCTTATGCACGGGCGCCCGCCCGCCGGCCCATCGATTGCCGTTTCTTTTTTGTTGGTCGCGATCGCCTGTAGCTTTGCCGGCCTCTGCTATGCCGAACTTGCTTCCATGATCCCCATTGCCGGCAGCGCCTACACGTATTCCTACGCTACGCTCGGCGAAATTTTTGCCTGGATCATCGGCTGGGATCTCATCCTGGAATATGTAGTCTCGAATGTCGCAGTCGCGGTCGGCTTCGCCGGTTATATAAAAGCGCAGCTGGCGGTATTCGGCCTCAACTTGCCAGACAAACTTTCCAGTCCGGTATGGGCCGGCGGGCAGTCGACGGGCGCCTATTTCAATCTCCCCGGCTTTCTCATCGTTTTCATTCTTACGCTGCTGCTGGTGCGCGGAGTGAAGGAGTCGGCGGAGACCAATAACATCATGGTGGCCGTCAAAATCGGAGCCATCCTTACTTTCCTTGTCGTCGGCGGAATGCTGGTAAAACCCGCAAACTGGCATCCCTTCGCCCCTTCTGGCTTCGCCGGAATCGTTACCGGGGGGGCCATCGTTTTCTTCACCTACATCGGGTTCGATTCCGTTTCCACTGCAGCCGAGGAATCGCGCAATCCGCAAAAAGATTTGCCCTTCGGCATCATCATGTCGCTGATTGTCTGCACCGTGCTCTATGTCGGCGTTGCCGTCGTCCTGCTCGGCATGATGAAATACACAACCTTTGTCTCCGGTCCGGCCGCCGAAGCGCCCGTGGCCTACGCCATGAAGTATCTGGGTGTGCACCCTCTCTTCCGCTCGGTCATCGTGATCGGAGCGCTCACAGGCATGATCTCTTCTTTGCTCGTGTTTCAGTACGGACAAGCCCGCATCTGGTACGCCATGTCCCGCGACGGCTTACTGCCCAAGCTGTTCTCCGCGGTGCACCCGAAATATAAGACGCCCTACTGGTCCACATGGATCGCCTGTTTCGCCGTAGGAATTCCTGCAGGCCTGGTTGATATTGGCGATGCCGCGGATCTCGCCAACATCGGGACGCTCTTCGCCTTTGTTCTGGTCTCGTTGGCAGTGATTATCCTGCGCCGCAGGCAACCGGATCGAAAGCGCGCCTTCCGAGTCCCGTTCGTACCTTGGTTCCCACTGATCTCGGTCGTTCTCTGCGGCGGCCTCATGACCGGACTCACCATCATCACCTGGGTCCGCTTCGTAGTATGGCTCGGCCTCGGCCTGCTCATCTACATCTTCTACAGCCGCCACCGGAGCGAGTTCGCGAAGAAGTAGCGCAGCGATCAGCCCTAACACACTGTCATCCTGCGCAGTCGAAGGATCTCTTCACTCTCAGCAGTCCGCATGGCAGCCGCTCGCTGCTGAACCATCCCTCGCAAATCTCTCTCCAAGAATCTACAATCATGAAGTGATGTCCTCATCTCTCGTTAGGCCGCCCAGCAGTTTCCTGCGGCAACTGCCCAAGGCGGAACTCCATCTGCACCTCGAAGGCGCAATCGAACCATCCACGCTGCTCGAACTCCGCCGCCATCACGGCGACCGCGTCACTCAGGCCGAGGTCAACCAACTCTACCTCTACAACGATTTTCCAGGCTTCTTACTCGCCTTCAAGAACATCACGGAGCATCTCCGCACGCCAGACGATTACGAACTCATCACCTACCGCCTGATGCAGCGCCTGAAAGAAGAGAGTGTTCTGCACGCCGAAGCTTACGTTTCGGTCGGAGTTTGCCTCTGGCGCAAACAGGATTTCGCGGCCATATTCGAAGGCCTCGATCGCGGCCGCGCCCGCGGCGCACGCGACTTCGGCATCTCGCTTGTCTGGATTTTCGACGCTGTCCGCCAGTTCGGCGCGGAAGCCGCGCAGAAGGTCTTCGAGCTCGCCGTTCGCTATCACGATCGCGAAGTTGTCGGCATCGGCATCGGCGGCGACGAATTGAAAGCCCCGCCTGAACTTTTTCGGGACGCTTACGCCTGGGCTGCGGACCACGGCATGCGCCTGACAGCTCACGCCGGCGAGAATGGTCCGCCCGAATCAGTTTGGGGGGCACTCAACCTTCGCGCCGAGCGCATCGGCCACGCGCTCACCGCCTTCCACGATCCCGATCTCGTCGAAGAGCTTGCCCAGCGCCAGGTCCCGGTCGAAATCTGCCTCACCAGCAACTTCCGCACCGGCCTCTGCCCCAATCTCAATGAGCATCCGGTAAAGAGCTATTTCGATCACGGCGTCATGATCACCCTCAACAGCGATGACCCTGCCATGTTCGGCACAACCCTGGCGCGCGAATATCAACTCGCGCAGAACACCTTCGGATTCACCGACGAGCACATGCGCGAGCTGGCCCGCAACTCCTTCGAGGCGTCGTTCCTTCCCGCAGAAAAGAAACTGGAATTCTTAAATCTTTTCGATGCCGCCGCAGCCCGATGACGCTGGCCATGCAATTCCGCTACCCGATCACGAGGAGCTAGCCGTGAAGAGTTTGAAAATCTCTCTGCTCGCTACCGTCGCCGCAACCGCAGCCTGGTTTCTTCATATTCCGCAAGCGATCTGGCCTGCCCATCCTCTGATCGCAGACGCCCTGCTGGCCTTTGTCGGCTGTGTTTTACTTCAGGTCGCGTGGACAAACGCGAAGAAGGAACCTTTATGATGAACTCGAAATGCCATCAAAAATCCTGACCGTGCGTCAACTGAGAACTTAACCTTTGTCCCTCCACATCGGAATCGTCGCCTGCAGCACCGAAGGAGCCGCGCTCTGCTACCGCACCATCTCGCTCGAAGGCGCAAAGATGCTCGGCCCTCACGATCATCCCGAGGTTTCGCTTCATTCTCATGCGCTCGCGAAATACATGCCGTGCATCCGCGCCAGTGATTGGGTAGGCGTTGCCGAACTGATGCTCTCTTCCGCCGAAAAGCTCGCTCGTGCCGGCGCCGACTTTCTCATCTGTCCCGATAACACCATCCATCAGGCCTTCGACCTGGTCGAGCACCGCTCGCCGCGCCCCTGGCTGCACATTGCCAGAGAAGTCGCGAAAGAAGCGCAGCAGCAGCAGTTCAAGCGCCTCGCCGTACTCGGCACGCGATATCTGATGGAAGGCCCGGTCTACCGCGAAGCCCTGAAAGCCGCAGCCATCGAACACCGCACCCCCGGCCCCGAGCAGCGCGAGCACCTGAACCAGATCATCATGGACGAACTGGTCAATGCTCAATTCCTGCCCCGCTCCCTCGCCTACTACGTGGAAGTGATCCGCGCGCTGAAAGACGAAGGTTGCGACGCAGTCGTGCTTGGCTGCACCGAAATCCCACTGCTGGTAACGCCGGAATCATCGCCACTACCAACGCTCGACTCAACGCGCCTCCTGGCCAAAGCCGCGGTGCGCAAAGCGGTAGAAGGTTGAACGCATATGTGGGGACAGCCGCCCCCGGCTGTCCGCGAGCGCAGCGAGCCTTTTTGTGTTGAACGGCCGTGTGGCGTGGGCGCCCCCGCCCGCGAACTCTCACCACGCAGATGATGTATAAAACTCACTTGAATCCATGCTGAAATTCCGCCAACTCCCCGGTCACTACGCCATCGTCCGCCTCGATCCAAACTCCCCCGTCCCCGACTGGGCTACGAAAAGCGACTTCACCTCCGTCACCCGCACCGCCGACGAACTTTCCATCGTCTGCCCGTTAACAAATCTTCCGGCGGACGCCGACTCCCAACTTCGCTGGATCTGCCTCAAGCTCGAAGGACCGTTCCCCTTCTCGCAAACCGGAATCCTGCTCTCGTTCATCGAGCCACTGTCGAACAACGGTGTCCCCGTCTTCGCGATCTCGACCTTCGACACAGATTATGTACTCGTCCCAGAAGAATTCGCCGGACAAGCGCTGAAAATGCTGAGTGATGCCGGTCATCAGCTCATCGGCCGCTAGGGCGAATAATGGCAGTTGGTGCCGGATGCGTTGCTGAAATGAAGCGTCCAATCCACGCTCCGGCGGACCCCGTTCGCCCCGTCAATTGCTCCGCACGCTGTCATCCAACCTGCATTTATCCCGCATCCATGTTGTAATAAGAATATTCAATTCATGTCATCAACCTTCACCAGCCTGCGCCGCCGCGCCAAAGCCCTCCGCCGTAACCTGCGCGGAGCCGCCATGGCTGCCCGCGCGTTAGCCTCAACCGATCATCCATTACTCGCCCACATCATCCCCGTCCGCCGCTGCAATTTAGCCTGCACCTATTGCAACGAGTTCGACGATTTCTCTAAGCCCGTGCCTACGGACGAAATGTTTCGCCGCATCGATAAACTAGGCGCGCTGGGAACGGCCGTAGTCACAATTTCCGGCGGCGAGCCGCTGCTGCATCCCGAACTCGATGATGTCATCGGCCGTATTCGCGCGAACGGCATGATCGCTGGCCTCATCACAAATGGTTATCTATTGGTCGTGGATCGCATCAAGCGGCTAAATCGCGCCGGACTCGAGTGGCTGCAGATTTCCATCGACAACGTGAATCCCGACGAAGTTTCGAAGAAGAGTCTGAAAGTTCTCGACAAGAAACTGCAACTGCTCGCCGAGCACGCGGATTTTCACGTGAACATCAATTCCGTGGTGGGCAGCGGCATTCATCATCCGCAGGACGCGCTCACCATTGGCAAGCGCGCGATTGAACTCGGATTCACCTCAACCATCGGCATCATTCACGATGGCAGCGGCCAACTGCAGCCGCTGGGCGAAGAAGAGCGCCGCATCTACGAGGAAATGAAATCCTGGGAGAAGAGTAGCTTCACCCGCATCAACGCCTTTCAGGACAATATCGCTCAGGGTCTGCCCAACGACTGGCGCTGCCGCGCCGGCGCGCGCTATCTCTACATCTGCGAAGATGGATTAGTCCACTATTGCTCGCAACAACGCGGCTATCCCGGGGTGCCCCTTGCAACCTACACGCGAGATGACATGCGCCGCGAATACCTCGCGGAAAAAAGCTGCGCACCGCATTGCACGGTTTCGTGCGTACACCAGGTTTCGATATTCGACAGCTGGCGCGCGCCGCAGCATCCGGCACCGCCGACCCTCGCAGCAACATCAGCCGGCGAACTCGTGCAGATAAAATAATTAGATTTGAAAGGGCGCGCCTTTTAGCCGCGCCCTTTCGACAACCAACAATTGAGCTTTCCTTCTGAGGGATTACTTTTTCGGCTGCGCGCTCGGCGGCACAATTCCATTCAAGCGCAGGTACTGCGCTGCCGCTGCATAGTGATCCGCCCAACCGCTCGCCAGAGTCAGCGCGGCCATGGCACGCGGAAACTGATGTCCGCCAAAAAGCTCAACGCTGTCGCCCAGTTTTGAGTCGTCCATCTTTCCCAGCGCTTCGTTGCAAAAGTCGAACGAGGCGGTAGCCGCGGCCAGCAGCTTGTCCTTGGAATCTGTTTCTTTCACCTCCTCGGCCTTTGGCGCGGGAACGTCCGCCGCCTTGGTACATCCATTGTTGTTGGACCCAATGATATGGACGACCAGATGCGCGAAAGTCATCTGATCGGGCGTAGGTTTGTAATTGAACTTGTCGGCGGGCATAGCTGTGATAGCGCCGAGAATATTCTTTTGCGAGCGCGGCAGCAGCAGGCGCAGGGAAGCAGTTACGGGATCCTTCACCGGGGCTGCGGTTGAGGCGGGAGCCGCCGGCGCTTGCGCGACGCCGAATACGCTACATGCGAAGATGCACAAAAACGCGAATGTCAGTTTCATAAGATATCTCCTGGGATTTCCAGCATACCGCAAATTATATTGCGATTAAGAGAACGCCGCTCCGGCAGCCGCCCCCGCGACAGTAAAAAATGCCCACCATCCGAACACAACCGCGTAGGCCGTGCCGCTTTTCACTTTGCTCACACAAGTAAAACCGATGGCGGTGAGCACGAGCGTCCAGATCATGAAAATATCGAGAGCCGACGCCAGGTTGTAGACCAGAACATTCCCCGCCGGACTCATAAAATAACCGGGATTGCTGGCCACCGGATTCTGAAAGGAAAACGAGTCGGGACTGATTCCAGCCACCACGGAGAGCATGGCCAGTACCGACTTCAGAATCAGAGGCAACGCGGCATAAATCACAATGGCCAGCGAGACTTTAAATGAAACGTCCGCCCCTGCCGCGAGTTTGAAAGTGGCGAAAAGCGCGGTCGCAATAATCAGCCAGAAGATGAGCATGATCACCGGGAAAGTGTAGGAGATAACCTGCGTCACCTTGGCGCCGTTCTGCATGCGTTCTTCGCGCTGATCCGGCGGCATCTGTTCCAGGCGCGCCTGCGCTTTCGGCTGGGCCTGCATCTGGTTCTCCATGATCTTGCGAAAACCAATTTTCTGCCCGGCGGTGTAAACAAATGCCGTCGACACCACAATCATCAGCAAGAATGGCGCCCACCAACTTGCATTACGCCGAAGATCGGTGAAAGTTTTGGACGGCGCGATGAAAGTGTCGACAATCCGAGCAGCTTCGGAAAGCGGCGCCGTCATAGGCACGGGCGAGGGTGCGGACAACGGCGGGAGCGGGGCTGTGGCCATTTTGTGCCTCCTGCAAAACGCGAGGGAATTCTATCCCCGAGGCGCGGGGGAGACAAGCGCGTTTAAGATCATTGCATGCAGAATGTGACGCCAGTCGCCATTGCGGCTCTCGGACTTGAACTCGTCCCCGCCATTTTGTTCGGCTTCGCTGGTGAGCGGGTGGCCAGCGCCGTGCAACGTTGGCCGGTGGCTCTGCGCCTGAGCCTCCCTGCATTGCTGGTCACGCCTTACGCAATATTTGCCACCTCCGCTCACATATTCCAGTGGACCTGGTTCTCGCTCTACATGTTCTTGCCAGTAGCGATCGCAGGCCTACTCATGCGAGCCGCGGCTGCCGACCCCGAGCAGCGCGGCGACTGGCGTGACGCCTTCATCCTTCTATTGCTTGGTCTGGCCGTAGACCTGCGCTGGTTCGACAGCGCGTGGCCGGCCGGACTGCGAGCTTTGAATGAATTATTTTTGGTCGATGCCGGCCTGTACGGATTTCTGGCAATCCGGCAATTGCGTGGAGTCGGCTTCGATTTTCATTTGCACTGGAGTGATTGGAAAACCGGCTTGCGGCAACTAATCTTCTTTGCCCCCATCGTGATAGCGCTCGGATTGGCTCTGGGCTTTATTCATCCTCATCGCAACCTGCCAGGAATCGGCAACGTACTCCTGCGGTGGGTTTTGATATTTTTCTGTACCGCTGTACCAGAAGAACTTTTCTTTCGCGGCTGGGTACAAAATCTTTTGGAGCGGCGAGTCGGACGCCGCATGGCTCTGGTGATCGCGTCAATTCTCTTCGGGCTCTCGCATTTCAATAAGCGGTCAGCCCACTTCAATTGGCGTTATGTATTACTGGCAACCATCGCAGGTATTTTCTACGGACGCGCATGGCGCGAGCAGCGCCGCATCCCGGCTTCCACGATCACCCATGCCAGCGTCGACTGGCTCTGGGGATTATGGTTTTGACTATTTGAGCTCCCCAATTACTGTCGTCCAAGATATCGGATGCGGCCAGTAAACGCCCGCCCGTTGCCATCGATAAAAGTCGGAGCGGGATGCGTTGGATCGAGTACGCTATTGGCCAAGATGTAGTTCGCATGGTTGGTGAAATTGTCGAAGCCGCCGCGCAGCGCCCAATAACGGCCGAACCTATGAAACCGCTTTTCGAATTGCAGATTCACCGTGTAATACATGGGAAGACGAAATGTTCCCGGAGGATCGCCCGGATAAATTCGTCCCTGGTCGGTGGTGGCGTTGAATGGCAGACCGGTGCGGATTTCCGTGGAATAAACCAGATCCACTTTGTGCAGAATCGGCAGCTTGAAAAACGGAAGCACCCCATAGCCGACGAAACGGTTTGGCGTATTCCACGGATAGGGCCCGGGCAACTGCGGGCTCAGCAAGGGAATATCCAGACTGAAATCGAATACCTGATTGGTATGCGCGCGGGAGCGCGTGTAAGCCCCGAAAATTTCGTAATACTGGCGAAAGCGGTGCCGGGCGCTGATCTCGAAGGCATCGTAGCGATCATCCCGCCCATTCTCGAGAAAGTAGTTGCCATCCACCGCTCCATTCAGCGTGTTGTAGGCGAAGCCGTGCATGCCGCGTTTCTCAATGAACTCCAGCTTCAGAAAAATGGCGTTCGGTAATTTCTTCTCCAGGCCAACACTCCAGTTCAAGTACCGCGGCGCGTCGAGCGTATTCCGGTTCACGTCGAATGTAGTCGGCACGGGTACGGGCGCGCTCGCAGGATTTCCGTTAGCATCCGTCGGCTGCCCACTCGGATTAAGAAAATAATCGACCCTCGTCCCCTCGAAGGGCTGGTGGAGCAGACCCAGGTTGGTTGTGTCATAGACGATTCCAATTCCCGCCGAGAGTTTGGTATTCCCTGCATCGTCGAGAATGTAAGTTCCCGCCAGCCGGGGCGAGAACAATGGCGTCCGCACGATCTGATCCCAATCCCAGCGTAGGCCCGGCTCGATGAGCAAACGGTTGGTGATCAGCCATCGATCCTCGGCATAGGCGGTAGCCTCGGAATTGTAGATCGTCGAGTAGTTGCCCCCGGAAAACACCGAATAGCGCGAGCAAGTAATCGAAGGCGCCACAGGCACGCCATTCGCATTCGTAGGGCAGGACTGGAATGGCTCGTTCGGCTGCAGATAGGAAATTGGCTGACGCAGAAATTGCGCGGCATAATCCGAATGGTCGAGGTCCGTGCCCACTTTGATGTCATGGCGGCCATGCCACTGCTGCGGCGGCAAATAAAGATTTGCAATTCCTTGCACTCTGCGAGCCAACGCACTCTCATTCAAGTAATAGTTGCCGCCCGCGCCCTGTGGAGACTCAATGTAGGATCCGGTTCCCTGCGGAGTCAGCCCCACACTATACTGGGCCACGCCGAATCCGCTTTCCAGCAGCGCGCCCCCGCGAAAATAATATTGGTCTTTAGCCGAGCCGATATATGCCGTTTCCACGTCAGTCGGAGTGCTTGGCTGAGGTTGCAACACTGAGAGTCCATCGTATTCATCGTGATAGTAGTTCGACAAAAAGCTGAGAGTCACGATGTTGCGAGTCGTCAGGTTCGACTGCAACCTGGCCAGGTTGTCTATGCGCCAGACGTGGTCCGCATCGGCGCCGTCAGGCAATTGCTTCGTAATGTTGTTGTCGTACTCGCCGTCGAGCGCATCGATGTACCATGCCTTTCCTTTCTTTATCGGACCCGACACGGTGACAATCGGCGGCCACTGGCCGATCGAGATCCCCTTGATATCCTGCACCCCGGGCGTAAAGTCGGTCGAAGTAATGTGAAAGTGGTCATCTCCCATGCGCGTGTTCAGGGCGAGCACGCCGCCAGAGCCCTTGCCAAACTCCGCCGGCTCGCGGCTCGCGGCCACCTCGATGGAGCGGAAAGACTCCACGCTGGTCCGCACCACCAGCTGTCCGTTGGTGGGCTGGGTTACATTAAAACCATCCAGCAATAGCAGGGTTTGATAGCTCTCGGCGCCATCGACGTGGGGCAGACCAAACGCATCCGGCGTAACTCCAGGGATGAAGATCAGACCATTGCGGTAGTCATGCGCCCCAGGATAAGGAACATCGATTATCTCGGCTGCCGTCAGTTCTTCCTTGCTGGAAATCTGTGTCGGGTCAATCGCCGGTGCGGATTCTGCCACGTTCACCACCACCCGCGCCTCTTGCTGGCGCGTAAGGGTCACGTCCAAATTCGCCGTGCCTCCCACTTGCACATTGCTTTGAGAAATCGCGTAGAAACCCAATTTCTGCGCCTGGATTGCGTACGCTCCGGATGAAACATTGCTGAACTCGCAATGCCCGGCAAAATCGGTTTCACATCGCAACGCAAGCTCTGGCGGAGGAGGTTGTAACTCCACGCGCGCCGATGCGACTGCCACCCCGTTTTCATCGGTTACCGTAATAGAAAGTTTGGGAACGGCCGCACGCGGGCCGGAAGCAGCCGGTGCAGGAGAGCTGCGTTGAGACTGAGAAGGTTTCGATGAAGAAGGAGACGTTTGCGCCCAGCACACGTTTCCGCACAACACCGCCGCCAACAGCCAGAACCATTTCACGGATGCGCTTCGCCCGTGCACGGTTCGAGTATGGATTGATTCGGGCGTTGTCGTCTACTGGACTGCTTGGCGAATGCCGGTCACAACCCATCCGTGTGGAGAGAACGCTAAAACTTGACAAACCTGGACCGCAAGCCTAAGATAAAACTATACTTATTGGCTCTTCCCAATCCTGCAAGTCTATACGGGAATGAGTCAGCCCTCTTAGCCCGCGTACAGTGAAAAGTTGAGGGAACTGCGCTTGGTCGCGGTTAGAGCATGCTACCTCGTCAAAGATCGCTCGTTTCTGCACCTGTCCTGAACCAAAAGGGAGCCCATGAAGAATACGAAGTTTCTCGTGAAAGTGAACCGCGGCGGTGCGCGTGCCGCCGAATACGTCCTGCGAATTGACCGCACCCCCATTCAGACCACAACCAACAAAAAGCTGGCTCTGGCCATGGGAAGATTCACGGCAGAAGATGCCGTGAAGCTAATGCAGAATTCCCGCTGCACTCCGGAATTGATATCGATTCTGGCCTGACGCGCAGCCCGTCTCTTTTCACCTCTATCGATCGGTTCTGCTGTCGATCCATGCCCGTCCCGGACTAGCTCATCTAGATCCGGGCGTGACGCTGGCTGTTCGGCTTGGACCCGCTCAAGGCAAAGAAGAGGATATACAGATAGCAGACTACCGGCAGAAAGAACGCATGGTGAATGCCGATCTTATCCGCAATCGCCCCTTGCGCCAGCGGGATCAGCGCCCCGCCCACAATCGCCATAATCATGATTCCTGATCCATCTCCCGTCAGCGGCCCCAGTTCCGCCACCCCCAGCGTGAAAATGCTGGGGAACATGATGGAATTAAAGAACCCGACCAGGATGATGCTCCACATGGCGAAGTGTCCCGTGCTCAGCATGGAAGTGGTCACTAGCGCAGCGGCACACACTGCGCAAATCCCCAGTAGCTGTCCGGTCTTCATCTTCTGCAACAATCCAGACCCGATGAAGCGGCCCACCATCGCGCCGCCCCAATAGAAGGCGACAAAACTAGCTGCGACTTTCTCCGTGAGCCCGCCAATCTCCGGCTGGGTGAAATAGTTCACCAGAAAACTCCCGATCGCCACTTCCGCGCCCACGTAAACGAAGATGCCAATCGCCCCGAAAATCAGATTCCGATGCCTCCAGATCGAGTCGTTCACTTTTTCCCCAACCTTGTGCTGCGCCTGGGGAATTTTCGGCAGCTTGAAGCTGCCGATGGCGACCGCCAGAACTACAAGAGCGATGCCCAGCCCCACGTAAGGCGTCTTCACCGTCGCCGCCTCATGCAAACGATAAGACTGCAGCGCCGCGGGCGCCATCGCCCGGATTTCTTCCATGCTCTTCGGCGCTGTACTCAAAATCAGCAGCCCGCCGAAAAATGGAGCCAGAAATGTTCCCAGCGAATTGAATGCCTGGGTAAGATTCAAACGGCTCGACGCAGTTGCCGCTTTGCCCAGCACAGTCACGTAGGGATTGGCCGCCACCTGCAAACAGGTAATCCCCGCCGCAAGCACAATCAGAGCGATCAGAAACAAGGGGTACGAAGGAACGCTGGCCGCCGGCACAAAAAGAAACGCGCCCAAGCCCATGGTCAGCAAACCCACCACCATCGAGCGTTGATAACCGATCCAGTCAATGATCTTCGCCGATGGAATGGAGAAAAGAAAATATGCTCCAAAAAAAGCAAACTGAATGAGCATGATCTCCGCATAATCGAGGTCGAAGATCGGCTTGAGATGTGGGACAAGAATATCGTTGAGGCAAGTCAGAAAGCCCCACATAAAGAACAGCGTGGTCACTACGGCCAGCGGCCCAGTATAGGAAGACGATGAATCAGGAGAAGCCGTGGTGGACTGGCTCGGGGTAGCGATAGACATAGTTATGGTTTCCGTTGGGCATCATACACCGGAAGGCGGGCTGCAGGAAAAGTGCCCGGATCCAGAAGCGCCGCACCCCTCGGCGTTCTCCGCGGAGGTTCTCAGCGATTCTCTGCGCTTTAAGCTTTTGACGGAACCCTAATCGCCCGCCGCTGAAACCTGCAGCTTCACCAGCCAGTTCGCCGGCTCGGGAAGAATGGCGAATGTAGGAAGCTTCCCGCGCACCATGGCGACTTCATCGCACTTGTGAAACCGGGGACACACGTGGCAATCCTTGTAGATTTTGTCGGGAAGGTCTTCCCGCTGCGCCATCTGAAAACCCTGGCGGGCAAAGAATTCCGGAGCTCGTGTAAACAGGCAGATGCAATCCACGCGGTGGCGTTTCGCTTCGGCAACCAAAGCTTTCATCAATCGGCTCCCTCCGCCCTTGCCTTGGGTACGGGGCGCGACTGTGATCGAACGAATCTCGGCTAGATGCGTGCCGTATAGGTGAAGCGCACCGCAGCCGATGATGCGGCCGTCTTCTTCCAGCACCACGAAATCTCTTACGTTTTCGCAAATCTCCGCCAGCGTCCGCGGCAATAAGGTTCCGTCGCCTGAATAGCTGGCAATCAGATCGTGAATCTGCTGCGCATCCGGCAAAATAGCCTTACGCGTGCGCATGGAGATTGACCTCCTCGCGCAAGGATTCAATCTTCTTTCTCGCCGCTGCCAGCCCGTGCCCCACCCGCCCAGGTGCTGTCCCGCCAACCACATCATGCATCGCCAGCACCGCCGCCGGCTTCAGGCACTCGTAAAATTTCTCATCAAATGCCGGATGCAAAGCCTTCAGCTCGTCGAGTTGCAGATCGGCAAGCTCACACTTCTTTTCCAGACACAGCTTCACTGCCTTGCCGATTTGCTCGTGCGCCAGCCGTGATGGCACGCCACGGTCTACCAGATAAGTTGCGCCCGCCCAAGCGTTCATAAATCCCGACTGCGATGCATCGTTCATCCGCGTTTCGTCGAACTCCACGGCCTTCATAAACCCGGCGACGAGAGGCAACAGGTGCAATGCGGTGTCCGCCGCGTCGAATAGCGGCTCTTGCGTCTCCTGCAGATCCTTGTTGTAAGCCAGCGGCAGGCCCTTCATCGTCACCAGCAACGCAGTTGCGTTTCCAATAACACGCCCCGCCTTGCCTCGCATCAACTCCAGCAGGTCCGGATTTTTCTTCTGCGGCATCGCGCTGCTACCGGTGGAATACGCCTCTGGCAACTGCACAAAACCAAACTCTTGCGTGGAGAAAATAATCATCTCCTCCGCCCACCGGCTCAAGTGCAAACCCAACAACGAAAGCGCATTCACAAATTCGAGAACGAAATCCCGGTCGCTGGTCGCGTCAATGCTGTTCGCCGTCGGCGAAACAAACTCGAGTTCGCCAGCCATAAAACTGCGATCCAGCGGCAAAGTCGCGCCCGCCACTGCGCCCGATCCCAGCGGACAAACGTTCAATCGCTTGCGGCAATCAGCCAGCCGCTCCGCATCGCGCAAAAACATTTCCACATAAGCCAGCAGCCAATGCGCCACCAGCACGGGTTCGGCATGTTGCAAATGCGTATAGGCCGGCATCGCCGCGCTGCCCAACTGATCGGCGCGATCCGCGAAAGCCCCGCAAACTTCGGCCAACTCCTTTCGCAGCTCATCAATCGCCGCCCGCACATAAAGACGCAGATCAGTGGCGATCTGCTCGTTGCGGCTACGTCCGCTGTGCAGCTTGTATCCCACCTCGCCGATCCGCGCCACAAGCTGCTTCTCGACGAAGTGATGCACGTCCTCAGCCTCATCGTCCTCGACAGGGTCCTTGGCGGCGGCTGCCATATTCGCAATCTGCTGCAGCCCCTCCAGAATGCTGATGAGCTCGTCCGCCGACAGAACTCCGGCATTTTTCAAAGCACGAGCATGCGCTCCGCTCGCCGCCAGTTCGTAACTCAGCAGCCGCCGGTCGAAATCGAACGACCGCTGCCAACGCTCGAATTGCGGATCCAGCCCCTGCCGGAACCGCCCCGACCACATCTTCATCGCGTGACCTCCAAGCGCGCCCGGGCGCGCGTCCGCGAAGGCAGTCCCAGGATGCGAATAAATCCTTCCGCATCTTTTTGGTCGTAGCTGTCCCCCATGGTGAACGAGCAGAGATCCGTTCGATAAAGCGAGTGCTCGGACTGCCGGCTCACCACGGAAACATTTCCCTTGTACAGAGACAAAGTTGTGCTGCCAGTCATCTCCGTCTGCGTGCTGGCGACGAATGCATCCAGAGCCTCGCGCAGCGGCGTAAACCACAGCCCGAAATAAACCAACTCCGCATACTTGAGCGCTACATGCTGCTTGAAGTGCGCTGCCTCGCGCTCCAGGCACAACGCTTCCAGTTCGCGATGCGCCGCGATCAACAGCGTTCCACCCGGCGTCTCGTAACATCCTCGCGACTTCATCCCCACGAAACGGTTCTCGACGAGATCGACGCGGCCGATGGCATTACGCGATCCAATCTCGTTCAGCAATTCGACCAGCGATACAGGATCCAGCTTCATCCCATTTACCGCGACAGGATTCCCTCTCTCGAAGCTGATGCTCACTTGCTCTTCCTTATCCGGAGCCTCTTGCGGCGAGCGCGTCATCTGCCACGTAGTCGCCAGCGGAGCATTCGCGGCATCTTCCAATTCTCCACCTTCATGGCTGAGGTGCCACAGATTCCGATCGCGGCTATGAATCTTCTCGCGGCTCGCCGCAACCGGAATCCCGTGCTGCTCAGCATAGTCAAGACAATCTTCCCGCGACTTCAGCGTCCACTCGCGCCACGGAGCAACTACTTTCAACTCCGGCGCAAGCGCCTGATACGTCAATTCGAAGCGCACCTGATCGTTCCCCTTGCCGGTACAGCCATGCGCTACAGCTGTCGCTCCCTCGCGCAAGGCCACTTCCACCTGATGTTTCGCAATTACCGGACGCGCCAGCGACGTGCCCAGCAAATACTTGTGCTCGTACACCGCTCCCGCTCGCAGCGCCGGAAAAACATATCCCGTCAGAAACTCCTCGCGCAGATCTTCCACCACGACCTTGCTCGCGCCCGTGGCATAGGCCTTCTCGACCACTGCTTCAATGTCGTCGCCCTGGCCCACGTCGCCCACCATCGCAATGACGTTGTAGGCGTAATTTTCCTTAAGCCATGGAATGATGATCGATGTATCCAGTCCGCCAGAATAAGCAAGAACAATTTTTTCAGGCATGAGCACTCCTCGCGGGCAGACGATCGCCGCCGCCCAGCAGTAAATAAAGAATAGCCTTTTGCACGTGCAGCCGGTTTTCCGCCTGCTCAAAAATCACAGACTGTTCCGAATCCATCACCTC
>JBAVQD010000156.1:0-14223 GCA_049693675.1 Candidatus Sulfotelmatobacter sp.
GGACGTGACGAAGTATGGAAGAGGATTCGGCAATCGGTCGAAGAATTTCCGGTCAAGGCGTTCCAGTCTTGAATTTTTCCCGTTGCGGAAAAGTCCTTATCCCTTCGCGTGGAGCCCATTCTCGCGGCTAAGTTTTCCCGGCAGAAGTTCCGATAGAGTCTAGCAGGGACGCGCGCCCTGAACTGGGAACCGCTTCAAGATCAGCGGAGAGCGGTGAAGGCGCGTCCGCAACTATGTCGGACGAAGAAAACGCTGGTGCGGCCTATCTGGCCGCTTTGAAAAAATCCACGCCACAGGCCGCCGGAGTCGCGGCGGCTCGCGCGCCCATTCTGCCCTCCCCGGCCCAGCCAAATGGCGTGCCTGCGGCGGGAAGTGCGATCTCCGCGTCCGACGAGAAACGGAAAAGCCCCAGATACCGCTGCCAGGGAAGCGCACGCTTGCGCGAAATCGTCTCTGGCGTATCGACCTGGGCAACCTTCACGGATATCAGTTTGCACGGATGCTATGTGGAAGCTATGGCAACTTTCCGCATGGGCGCAAAGCTCGGATTGACCATGGAAGTCAATGGTTTTCGGGTGGAATGCAACGGCGAAGTAAGAGTGGTGTATCCCAACCTTGGCATGGGAATCTCTTTCACCACGATGTCGGATTCGGACCGGGAGCGTTTGCGTGAATTGTTACGCTCCTTATCTCGACCTTCAGTAATCTTGGGCGCGCGCCCAGAAATAAATGCTACGCTGATCCCTGAAGCCGACGGACTTTCGATGCCTCCGAACACGGCAACGCCGGTTACGAATCCGGGCGCCGCTCTTCAGGCCGTGATGAACTTTTTTGACGAGCGCCATATTTTGAGCCGGGAAGAGTTTTTTCGCATTCTGCGTAAGAGCCAGAGTTCAGGCAAATAAGCGAGCTGGTTTTCACTCACTCCCCAGATCAACCGGCCGTCTCCATTACTTTGGTTTCTGTCTGCACGCCGATTTGCACACACAAGCGATCCAGCCGATTCGTTATGATGAAATCCTATGGCCATTTATCTGATTACTGGAATCGGCGGCTTCATTGGATCGTCTTTGGCGCGCGAACTTTTGCGGCGCGGAGAACAGGTTCGTGGAGTAGATAATTTTTCAACCGGCAGGCGGGAAAATCTTGCCCAGATACTGGCTCAAATCGATTTTCGAGAGGCCGACATTCTCGATCTCGATGCCTTGAAGCTCGCTTGCGCTGGCGTGGACTACGTTTTGCATCAGGCTGCAATTCCATCGGTACCGAAATCGGTTCTCGATCCGATCGGAAGCAACCGGGCAAACGTCGATGGAACGGTGAATGTATTAGTCGCGGCGCGCGACGCAAAAGTGAAGCGAGTGGTTTACGCCGCATCTTCCTCCGCTTACGGCGATACTCCCACACTTCCGAAACACGAACGCATGACGCCCGATCCGATTTCTCCCTATGCCGTGGCCAAGCTGGCCAGCGAGCATTACATGATTTCGTTTTACCGCTGTTATGGATTGGAGACGGTGTCGCTGCGGTATTTCAATATTTTTGGTCCGCGGCAGGATCCGTCGTCGCCTTACTCGGGCGTGCTGGCGAAGTTCATCACGCAGATGTTAAGCGGTCAGCATCCCACCATGTTTGGAGATGGCGAGCAGAGCCGGGATTTCACCTACATCGATAACGCGATCGAAGCCAACCTGCTGGCCTGCAAAGCGCCTGCGGCTGAGGCGGCGGGAAAAGTATTCAATGTGGCCACCGGCCGCCGCGTAACTTTGAATGAAACTTTCAAACTACTTCAGGGTCTCATTTCGTTCTCCGGTTCCGCTCGGCATGACAAGGAACGCGGCGGCGATATCAAGCATTCGCTGGCTGACATCTCACTCGCTGAAAAGCATCTTGGCTACAAACCGAAAGTGGATTTCGAAGAAGGTCTGCGGCGAACCGTCGACTGGTATCGGAGCCAGAACAAAGCTGTTGGCGCTTAGATCCGATTTCCGTGCGTCGCATACAGATGCGGAAGTGCAAAAAGCGGAAGCCGGAAGCCGGTCATTACGTTAGTGATCTACGTCCCGATTACCGGTGTGGATAGAGTGGAGACATGACACTCTCGTCGATGGTAGTTTCGCGCGACTGGCAGGAAGTTAGCGTTCTGGAATGTATTCTTGGCGGCTTGCACATGGATGTCGCCGTCGAAAGCGAACCGCAACGAGCTTTGGCACGGCTCACAAAATCAAAAATCGACGCGCTGATTGTTGATTGCGACCTGAATGGGTCCGGACAATTTTTCCGGGAACTGCGGCGCGAAGCTCCGCGCACGAATACCGTGCCGCTGGTAATCATGGGCAAATCTCAAGGCCGGCCTGACATGCAGACCACGGGAGCCATGTTTGCGTTCGATAAGCCAATTTCCGTGGAACAGGCGGTGCGCACGCTTTCCGCGGCGCGCAACATGATCCTCGACGGCCGCTTGCGCTACCACCGAACCGGGCTGGAGTTGCCAGTCACACTCACCGGACGCAATCAGAAACGAGTGGACGCGGAACTCATTAATCTTAGCCAGGGCGGTCTGCAGGTTCGAGTCGACGATCGATTTAATGTCAACGATTTAGTCCGTGCGTCTTTCGCACTTCCTGGAGCAAACTGCGGAGTGAAAGCCGATGTGGAAGTAGCCTGGTCCGATGACCGGGGAAATATCGGGATTCGCTTCGTGAAGATTGCGGCGCAAACACAACAGAACTTGCGGCTCTGGCTGGCACAAAAGTATTTTGCGAGCTAGGTGGAGAAGTTCTCGGTACTCAGCGTCCAGTTCCAGTTGCAGCGGCTTAGCGGAAGCGGCGCGCCTCCTCCGATTCCTCTTCCTGCTTGAAAACGGATGCTGAACCGGCCAGACGTGCTCCCAGGCTGGCTCCTCCAAACACCGCGAACAAACCCCAGTACGCGGCACCCACCAATACTGCGCCGGAAGAAATAGCGCCCGCGGCAAGCGGCCACGGCGGCAGTTCGTGAGTGATCGAGAGAAAGATCAAGGCGAATAACAGCAATCCCGCGATCATCACCAAGCTATCCACCAGCCAGGCCAAGGTCTGCCCGGAGATCGGGCGGGACAGCCAATTCAGTTGTTCGTCCGCTTGGGCGGGTTCTTCGGTCAGATTCTGTTCGCGATGCTGAGCGGGGAACATTGCCTCATCTCGCGCAGCATACTGAGGCTCGACCCGAATAGCAGGGCGACACGCAGCGGATACAGTAAGGCCGTCGTTTTGCTCAACAACATCTTCTTTTTCGGGCAGCATCGAAAGCGGGAGAGCTCCGAAGATCGAGCGGCCATGGTCTACCTTGGGTTCGATTCCGTCGAGAAGATTGGAGAATATCCACTGGTCGATCTGGCGTGCGGTCTGTGAAGGTAACTCAACGAAGCGGATGCCGCACTGGCCCGAAGGCCCTGCCCAGGTAACCTGTCCGTAGGTTTCCACGCGCAGGCGCGGAAATCTCAACTCGAAGCGCAGCCGAACTCTTTGCTCCTGCCGCAGTGGAGCCACGGCTTGCACAGCCACGCCTTCCCGGTTGAGATTGCGAACGATTCCGCCGTTGGCAGCGTCCAGGGTAACGTAGGTCAGGGTGCGCAGTTCATGCCTGTAGTGAGTGCGTGCTTGCCGCGCGGGGAAGGAGACCAACTGCATACGTTCCGCCAAAAGATGCGCAAAGTGGGGACGCGAATCCGTTTAATTTTAATTTTGGGAGATTGCGGCAGACAGTGACTGAGTTGATTCCTTAGAAGTAGCTTTCGCAACCGATGGCATCCGGGCCGAAGGTTGGTCGTCGCGAGTCGGTGGGATTTCTCGAAACTTTGGCGATGAAATTGGAAGAATCGCCGGTAACTTACGAAAGTCTCTGACCGGAAGGGCATGTACTCATCATTGCAAGTCAACTCAAATCCCGCTAGCTTACTGTTAATGCTGGAAAACGTAGTATTGGAATAACCTGTAATTACAGGCGTTGGCGCAAGGATTATAAAGAGTGGTTAATTGACAAGGGCTCCAATAAGTAGCCAAACTTTGAGAAGGGATTAACTGGCTAACAAGGCACCGGTAATGGCAACGACTCCGACCAAACCGACCATCGAAGTGGATGCGCGACTCGCGGATCCGCGGTTGCCCGCATGGCCGCTGGAGCGCAGTGGAGCTGCTACCATGCCAGACGTTTATTATCGCGCCTCCGCCGACCGGGATAATTTTGCCGCCGATGAGCGGCGGACCCGACCGTTCGGCGCTGATGCGCTGCAGGCGCTGCTGGCATTCTCAGCGCTGCATCAGCAAGTGCGGAAGCGGCGTGCGCTGGCTTTTAAGCATAAGGGATTTGACAGCGTCCCCCGCGCGGCCGAGTTCGAAGAGGCGGAGCAATTTGTCCTCGACGAAGTACTGCAGTTGGTGGCAGAACGCGCGATTGCCATCACTGGAGCGGACGGGCTGGGAATTGCGCTGGCCGAGAACAACGAAATTGTTTTGCGGGCATCAGCGGGTGTGATGAAGCCTGATGTGGGCGCCCGCATCCAGCGTGACTCCGCTTTTTCCGGGGCCTGTTTCCGCACCGCGCAGATTATCCGTTGCGACGATACTGAGATGGACGAGCGCGTGAACCTTGCCGCGTGCCGCCGCTTGGGAGCACGGTCCATGGTCGCCGTCCCGCTATGCGGGAAGCGGCGCGTGATTGGCGTGTTGGAGGCTTTCTCCGGTGAGCCTTTTGGATTCAACGACAGTGATGTTACTAACCTGGAATTGCTTGCCGAGCTGATTCTTGGCGCTCTGAAACCGGAAGACGAAGACCGCTTTGCGGAGTCGGCCCTAGTGGCGGAGGCGGAACTCGCTCCGGCTGCGGTAATAACTCAAGCAGTTGCTCCCCCGGTTGAAATTCCAGCTGAGAAAATTGCGGCGGCGGCTGAATCTGTCGCGCAGTCAGCTCCCGCTTCCGTCGCCATTGCTCCTGTCGCGGCTGCGCCCGTCGTCACCGCTGCTGTGGAACCCGAGATCGTCGAAGTGAAGAAAGCGTCGGTGGCTCCAGAGCTGAGCACGGAACAGGTGAACATTTCTGAGGTAGCGCCTGCAGCCGAAGCGACTGTGGCCGAAGCAATCGCCGAGCCGATCGCCGCGCATCATCCGGGGATTGTTCTGGTGTTGGTCCTGATCGTGCTTTCCGTGCTGGTAGCCGGCGGGATTTGGTGGAAGCTGAAAACGGCGCAGCTCGGTCAAGTATTGATTCAACCGGAACAGAAGATGAGCACGAAGCCCACTGCGATCGCGAAGCAACCGACTGGGGCTTCCGGCAATTCATCTGCTCTCACTCCATCGATCCCCGTGCCAGATAGTCAGGCGAATTCGGCCGCCAATGCTGGCATAACACCGAATGTGGATTCACAAGCTGAAGTCTCGGGCGGCAGCGTCTCGCCGCAGGAACCCGGGAAACCGACACGCATTACAGGCATCCGGCACTGGTCGGCCACTGATTCGAGTACTGTGGTGATCGATCTGGAAGATCAGGTGCAGTACGAGGCGCACCGGTTGGCGAATCCGGATCGCATTTATTTTGATCTGCACGATACGTCACTGGCTCCGGAGCTTGAGGGGAAAACAATCGAGATCGGTGACGGGCTGCTGGCGCGGGTTCGCGTGGCACACCCGGCTTCGGGCATGACTCGCGTGGTGTTAGAGACGAAGGGCAATTCGAATTATTCCGTGAGCCTGGAGCCAAATCCTTATCGCCTGGTAGTGCAAGTGAAGAGGCTGGGCGCGGACGGCAAATCACAATTAAATCTTTTCCCTGGGGCGAGCGAGGCGCAGCGGGACAAGCTCGCGATCGTCGTTCCTCCGCCAACGCGCGAAGACTTGCAACTCCGCACGCATGTGGCGAAGTTGCGCATCGTGGTGGATGCCGGGCATGGTGGGTGGGATCTGGGAACTGTGGGCCGTCGTGGTCTGCTGGAAAAAGATCTTGTACTCGAAATTGCTCAGCGATTGGGCAAGTTGCTCGAGAGCCGTTTGGGTGCGGAGGTAATTCTCACCCGCAACGACGACAATTACATTCCGCTCGACGAACGCGCCGAGATGGCGAACCATTCGCAGGCGGATTTATTTGTCTCAGTGCACGCGAATTATAGCGACCTGCCTTCGGCGCGAGGCGTGGAGACTTATTACACCAACTCTTTTTCCGCGCCCAACGCGAAAGACTTGGAAACGCGGGCCGGCGCGGCCAGCAGCAAGAATTCGATGGCAGCAACGCTCTCCGCCGCCGATTTGCATGACAGGATCGAACAATCACGGCGCCTGGCAGCCAGCGTGCAGCGTTCGCTTTACGGAACTTTGTCCGCGGATAATCCCGGCCTACGCGACCGGGGCGTGAAAGAGGCTTCCTACGTGGTTCTTACCGAGACGGCGATGCCCGGAATCTTGGCGGAAGTTTCGTTCGTCAGCAGTCCCACCGACGAACAGAAACTGCGAAGTGACGGTTACCGCGAACAGATTGCCGAGGCGCTGTATCGAGGCATTGCGCGGTATGCCGCGAGCTCCAAGGGTGTGAAGGTGGCGAGCGCAGCCAAGTAAGCCCGCAAGTATCAGCGCGCAAAGAGCCAGTTCTCTTACTCGAAGGGATTGACGATGCGAACGCCGTCGATTTCGCGTGCATGTTGCATGTCTTCTGAGAAAAGTACACTGCAACCGGCCCGTTTTGCCGCTCGGAGGATCAACGCGTCCCAGAACGAGAGGGCGTGAAGCCGGTGCAGGTCGATGGCGGCAAGAATGTCCGAAACCGCCACGGCAACTACGTCGAATTCTGCGAGCAGTTCGACTTTGCGGCGTGCGAGTGCCGCGTCTACGTGCAGTTTCTTCGTAACCGTTACGAAATATTCCTGAAGAACCTGGAACGACACAACTCCACTCCTCGCACGTCGGTGTTCCGCCAGGAGCTTAAGAGATTGGCGTTGCTTTGCAGATGCAGCTTTATCATCTGCATAAATCAGTACATTGGTATCGAAGAAACTACGAACGCTCATGGATCTCATCTCGATTGAAACGCCAGCCTCGCGAGTGCCCTTGACCTGAAAGGCGCCTGAATTCCTCAATGCTGCGCTCCGGATCATCTCCGCCTGCGAGCGTCTGCAAGTAGTCGCGGATCAGTTGATTTAGACTCTTGCCAAGTGCCTCCGCCTTTTCCCGGGCACGGGCTACCAGTTGCTCGTCGATAGAGAGAGTAACGTTCATAAACACATTATATGTGGACACGTATTATGTGTCAAATACGGAAACGAAACTCTGCATCCCCTGATTCGTGCTGCACCGTTAAGTGATCGCATAATTGTCCATCTAGGTGAATCTCAATTTCCTCCCGGCACTCCTCCATATTTCTGCAGCCACTTCAGCTCTTCCCGCACTTTAATTTTTCCATGCCAGGGATTTTTATCCAGCTCGTGGCCTTCGCCCGGGAAGATCAGCAATGCGTTCGGAATGCCCAGCGAATAGAGCGCGTGCTCCAGCAAATAATCTTCCAGCACGGCGACGCGAATATCGTCGGCGCCGGCAACCATATGCGTTGGCGTACGCACTTTGTCGATTTGAAAGATGGCGGCTTCGTCGTGATAGCGCTGCTGCACTTCCCAGGGACGTCCGCCCAGAAAATATGCGTCGTCGAAAGTGGTGTCGTCGTTGCCCCAGTTGGCGACGTGCTCCACTGCGCCCGCGCCTGTGACTGCGGCCTTGAAGCGCGTTGTTTGCGTGATCAGCCAGTTGGTCATGTAACCGCCGTAACTGTAACCGCCGACGGCCAGGTGCTCAGGATCGGCGATGCCGTCTTTCACCAGCGCGTCAACTCCTTCGAGAATGTCTTTGCCGGGACGCGAGACGATGACTGGTACGATTTGCTCGAGGAACTTGTCGCCGTATCCGGTAGAACCCCGGTAGTTCGGTTCGAAGACGAGCCAGCCGTTCGTGGCCGCGAGCGCGGCCCACTGATACCAATCGGCCTCGAAGTGATCGCCGTCGGCATCGGCGGGACCCCCGTGAATGAAAGTGAACATCGGAAGATTCTTCGCCTCGAACTTGCCGGGTGGATAAATCAGCATGCCTTCGACGGGGTTGCCGTCATCGGCTTTCCAGCGATAGGGCTTGCCCTGAGGAAGGTCACGCTCAGAGAACAGATGATTAAGCGCAGTAACGGGACGCGCCTGATCAAGCTCGTCGGCGCTCTCCGCCAGGTAGACTTCGGCAGGCTTCTGCAATGACGAATAAATGAAGGCAATACGTGGAGTGTGCGCTGTTGTCGAAAGATCTTCGTAAGTACCATCCCAGCCATTTAATTTGTGAAACGACTGGCGCGGTTGTGCAGCGGAGTACATTGCCACTTCAGTTCCCAGGCGCGCGGAGGCGAGTACGCCGTCGGCATTCACCGAGTAGTGATCGACCGGGCCAACGAAGTCCTTGCCCCACTGCTCCTCCGAGCCCCCTGGATGGTCAGGCTTTTCGCTGTCAACCCAGTAGAGGTGCGGTTGAAGATCGCGATAGGGGCCAGCCACTTCTCCCACTTCGACGGTAAATAAAATGTGGCGGCTGTCATTAGCCCAGCGTAGTTTGACCTCTTGCGCCTGATTGTGCGTGAGCTGCCGGAGAGTCGGATTCGCCAGATCCAGCACGTAGATTTCATAGTCTTCAAGCTTTTCCTGGCGTTGGTTGATGGCACCCGAGATGAAGGCGAGCTTGGTACTGTCAGGGGAAGCCACCAGATCGTCCACGCGGAGCGGCGAAGTTGCGAGTGCACGAGAACCCGGAGTGAGATCGGATTCTTTTTCCGCATCACTCTCTTCTTTCGCGGGAGCGGATGCGTTGCGCGCAAGGGCGCCGGCTACATCGATGGCGAAGATGGTGTCGCCGCGTTCGGCGGTGCGATATTGCACCACATCTTTCCATTCTTTTCTGTAGGCGTCTTTCTGCGCCTTGGTCCAGGGATTGCGAGTCGCGTAATAGATGGTGCGCGAATCTGCCGACCAGGAAAATGTGTGCACTTCTTCCTGACCCAGCGTCAGCTGGATCGCCTCGCCTCCCGCGGGAGAAATCAGATAAATCTGGCTGACCTCGCCCTTATCCTTCTTGTCACTGTCATCATCTGAATCCGAGTCTGAGTCCTTCTCGGAAGCAGGCTTGCGCTCGGAGCGAAATGCGATCCATCGGCCATCGGGCGACCACTGGGGATGGACGTCATGGCCAGATTGGGTGAGTTGAATCAGCGATCCGCCCTTGCCATTGTCGCGATAGAGCCAGAGATCAGTACGGAAAATCTGCTGGTCCCAATCGGCGCGCTGGACGCCGATTACGACGGAGCCGCCGTCAGGTGACAGCGCTACGCTCGAGTAACTCACTGAGTTGAAAAATTCGTCAAGCGTGAGTTTGGGTTTATCTTGCGCAAATGCTAACAATGCTGAACCGAGAACTACGCTCAACCACAAAAACACTTTTGAGATTTTCATAGGCCCATAGGGGAAGATGTTTATACAACGATGCGGCGGCAATAAGCAATATACCGCTGCACGATAAAATTTATCGCAGGTTAGCGCGCGGGTCGGCATTCTTGAGCGATTCGTCAAGAGATTCCGCAGGATGTGCGACACGGTCGACCAGACGCCAGCCATCATCGTAACAACGAAAAATGACTGACGATTGATACCGCACATCGCCGGGGTACAGAGCCGCTCCAACTTCGTTCACGGGAATCCATTTCCAATCGAATTCGACTTCCGCAATGTTTCCTTGCTTGGAAATACCGGTCACGCCCATCAGTTCGCGTCTTACGGAGGGAATATTCAGGAGTTGTTTATCTGCCTGGCCAGGCGCGATGAGGCTTTGAAATGTATCAACACCCGACGGCGTAAGCGAAACATCCCAGCACGGCGGCGGAACGAGAGTAGGGGGACAGGGCGCATGTGTGCCAGAGATCCAGCCGCGATGCTGCAGAACGAGATAGTCCGGGGAGAGATAATCCTGGTTTGAAATCACACCGGTGCGAAGCTGAAAGCGTTGTGGCGTGCGGAAAGTGGCGGAGGCTGCGATCAGGTCGCCGGCCAGGCGGCGCGTGAGAAAGTCGCGTGGAGAGCAGGACGAGAGGAAGAAACTCGCAACGCACACGATGAATATCGATGGCTTTGACATGAAGAAACGCAAAAGCTGAGGTTACTGGTTTTGGATGGTAAACAAAAGCGATCTTTTGCGCGGGGAGAAAGGACGAGAAGTAATCTGCCCTTCGAAGCCAGCGGACCAGCGTCCGGGAATCGTGGTGGCACAATTGGGGCAGTGGCCATCGGGCGTGATGCGATAAGCCTTGATGAAATAACCGTGGCGCTCGATCAGAATTTCATCACATTGCGGACAATGTGTGTCTTCCCATCGGCCGACTTGACCAGGTAGATTTCCTGCATAGATGTAGCGAAGACCGGACTGGCGGCCGATTTCGACGGCTCGCAATAGATCTTCACGAGTCGTGTCACGTGGGTCCATCATCTTGTAGTCACCGTGAAAGGCGGTGACATGCCACGGAATGTCAGGAGAAATTCCCGCGAGGAACTCGGTAAGGCGCCGCAGTTCATCCGCGGAGTCGTTAAAGCCAGGGATGAGAAGCGTAACGATCTCAAGCCACATACCCATCTCATAGATTCGGCGAATGCTCTCGAGGATAGGACCGATGCGGCCGCCGAGTTCATGATAGTGACGATCGTCAAAGCTTTTGAGATCGACTTTATACAAGTCGATCCAGGGGCGGATATATTCCAGAACCTGCGGTGTGCCGTTACCGTTCGAAACGAAGCCAGTGACAAGCCCAGCAGCTTTCGCTTCTTTGAAAACGGCGACCGCCCATTCGCTGGTGATGAGAGGCTCGTTGTATGTGCTGACCAGAATCTTCGCGCCCTGGTCAACGGCATCGCGCACCAGACGTTCGGGCGAGGCTTGCTGCGGAGCAGAGACTGCGTTGGAGTCGCGCAGAGCCTGCGACGTAACCCAATTCTGGCAATAGGCGCAATGCAGGTCACAGCCCAGCATTCCGAAGCTGTAGGCTAGCGCACCAGGATACGCGTGAAAGAACGGCTTCTTCTCGACAGGATCGCATTGCGTTCCGGCGGTATAGCCCCAGGGAACATAAAGCGTACCGCCGCGGTTGTAGCGGACTTTGCATACTCCGGGCTGGCCATCTGGGATAGGACAACAATGCCCGCAGGAGAAACAGCGAACCCGGTTGTTCTCCACCTTCTCGTAGAGACCGGCATCTGCTTCGCGGACTCGCTGGTCGAGAATAGTGCGCAGGGTTGGCACGGGATCTTGTGTTTATTCTAAGTGTTTATTCTAAGTGTTTATTCTAACGCTACGGAGAGGGATTGGCTTCTTGCTTCTAGCGGTCGGCGACCGGCTTCGAAGCGGATTCGTAGCGCTCGAGCCACTGCTCGGCTTCCTGCTCAATCGTTGCCCTTTGGGAACGGGTGAGGCGAGTGGCGATAAAGGGCGCAAGAGCCTGACTGGCATCATCACCACTGGCGCGGGCTAGGACCGTCCAAAAGTAGGCCCGATTATCGTCTTGCTTCACGCCTCGGCCGCCCCAGTAAAGCGAGCCCAACTTCGATTGAGCCGGGACGCTGCCATGCTCTGCAGCTTTGGTGAACCAGTGAGCCGCTTCAGTTTCGTCGCGCTTGATGCCCTGTTTCTCATCTCCGGCGGCGTAAAGAAGACCAAGAGCGTTTTCGGCTGCGGGGTCGCCGTGGTCCGCCAATGCCTGAATGTCGGCAAAATTAGCGGGATCGGCGGACGCCGCAGTGGAATTGCCGGGGGCTAACTGAGGCTTCGATGAAGCGAGAACGGTGTGCTGCTCCTCTTGGCCGCGGGCGTGCAGCTTCTCCTGAATCCAGGGCTCGGCGAGAAATCCCAGCACCAGAAAAATTGTGGCAGCGGCGGCGAATAAAAGGTAGAGGTAAGCGCGCGGCAAGCGAATTCCCCCAACTTTGTCCTGATCCTCGTCCCGATCTTCGGATCGCGCCTTTTCCTTTCCCGTTCCCAGGTCGCGCTCCGGCAAGCTGGCAAACAAAACACTGCCCGGCGACGAAAACGATTTGGAAGAAGGCATCGGCGACGGAGGAGGATCAGGTTCACGCCGTGCGCGCAGGATTGCCGCTTGAATGGTTTCCGCAAGCCGCTGCAGCACAGCGCTGTCATTTTCGCTAAAGACATTGGGCTGTTCGGAAAATACTTCCAGCAATCCGACTATTTTTTCGCGCTCGCGCAGCGGAACAGCAATCAGGGAACGAATGCCGAGAGCGCGGCAGCTTTGCCGGTCCACGCGTTCATCGGTCTCGGTGTCATCGCAGCGCAGCAATTTACCGCTGCGCACGCATTCGCCGGAAAAGCCTGAGTCTACGTACAGCGTTACTCCCACGGGCGGGGCGATGGAGCCGGACCTGGCCCGGCATATCATGGTGCGGCAAATCGTGGTGCGGGCCTCGTTCTTCTCGCCTTGTTGCTCTTCGCGTTCTCGCGCTGCGCTTTCTTGCTCTTCAATCTGGAGGTTTTGTTGCGCTTCCATCGCAACCGCGGCGCCAGAGGCGCGAAGCAAAGATTGAGAACGGGAAGTCACCAACACGAGCACAGCTTCCAGATCTGCACCTAGCGACTCCGCTTCTTTCTGCACCGCGGAGGCCGCACTGAGAATGTCCGTATAGTTCGGCCGAACGATGGGAGTCTTCCAGTCGCCGCTGGAATCTTCAGATCGCGCCGCCGGACGTTCCGCATTGGCAGCGGCTGCCAGAGCATTCAAGAACAACCATTCGGAAAGCTGTCTCTTAGCCGGATCTGCCAGACCGGGCAGGCCAAAGCCAACGCGGCCATTTCCATCCAGCCACACTACCCGCGCGGTGCCGGAGATTTGCATGCCAGCTTCGGCGAGATCCAGACACAAGTCCACATTCTGGTTCACTTCCATGGGCGAGGGGCATTGCAGAGCCAGACCATTCTCGCTGATATCGAGAACTTCATAGAGATCCAGCATCTCGCTCTGCGCGTCGCCGAAAGTGGCATAAGCGGGAACGTGCACTTTTTGCCGCACGCGAGCGCGCCGGTTCGGAGATGCCAGTCGTGACACTTGAGTGATTGCGGCCATGGGATCGGCCCGGACTTCAGTTCGACTTCGGTCCAGACTTCGGTCTGTACATATTACCCCGAGATCGCCAAAAAGTAAGCAGGAACTCAATCAGACAGCCGGGTAGCGGCAAACCGCCGAAATTGCTCCGGGCCGGATTAAGCCAAATCCTACAAAGCTTTACAATGCGGAAGGGGCTTCAGAGCAACCCGGCAAGATGCATTACTAATACCGATTGAGACTTGCAATACTGAAACATAGTGCTGGAACGAAGGACTTCCCGATGAGATTCATGTCAGTTTCCGTCAAGTCCAAGGCACTGGTTCTAGGCGCGGTATGTCTCGTCCTAAGCACGGCGTTTCCAGCTTGGGCGGCGCTCGGCGGAGATATCACTTCGGTACGGTCCGATCAACTCCGCATGCAAGGCACCATACGATCAACTGCCAAAGGCTCTTATGCCGTGCATGAGATCCACTCGTCTGCGGGCACGGTAGTGCGGGAATACGTGGCTTCCACCGGCGAATCCGCGGGCAAGGTGTTTGCCGTGGCTTGGCAATCGCCGTGGCCGCCGAACATGCGTCAACTCTTGGGAAGCTATTTCGAGCAATACCTTCAGGCGGCAAAGGCGCAGAGCGCTTCCCAGGTCGGACGCAGGCCGCTCATGATCGACCAGCCTGGCTTGGTGGTGCAGATTGGTGGACATCCCCGGTCGTTTACGGGCCGGGCTTATGTTCCGCAAATGTTGCCGGCTGACGTTCGCGCCGAGGACATCCAATGAGGCGCGCCAGAATATTCCTGGTCCTCACTGCACTTCTGGCATTCGCATTTTTGGCCGCATGCGGCGGAGGCAGCAGCAATAGCACTCCCCCGCAAACCATCGCGCCTTCGGGAGGGAATGTAGCGTCGATCACAGTGAACGGGGGCCCGGCCGGCAACTACGTCGATGCCAGTTTTACCAGCGTGACCATTTGCGTTCCCGGAACCAGTACTTGTCAAACCATCGACGGCATCCTGGTGGACACTGGGAGTTCAGGCCTGCGCATTTTGTCCTCGGTAGTTACGATTCCTCTGCCGCAGCAAACC
>JBAVQD010000157.1:0-36333 GCA_049693675.1 Candidatus Sulfotelmatobacter sp.
TTTTCCTCGCCGACTACAATCGCCGCTTCGCCCGCCGTCCCCGCGAAATGCACACCGCCTGGCGCCCCGCTCCGGACAATCTCGACCGCATCTGCTGCTTCGTTCATCACCGCGTGGTCAGCAACGACAACATCGTGCAGTGGGACGGCCAGCGCTTTCCAGATCTCGCAGCAAGGTCAACGGTTCAGCTTCGCAGGCGCCAAAGTCCATGTCTATCAAGCGCTCGACGGGCGCGTCTCGCTCTACTACGGCGACACCCGCCTGCAACACACCCTGGCTTCGCCAGGGTGACATTTTCATGTTGCCGTTAGGGTGACAAAATCACGTTGCTACAACACTCGGTACAAAGCCGTCCCCGGAGGCAATGGAGACATGCGACACATTATTGATGGTCGGAACCTCGTTTCCATACCTTGAATTCTTGCCTAAACCGGGCGAGGCCAAGGGCGTGCAGATCGAGATTGATCCCAAACGAATCGGCCTGAGATTTCCTGTAGAAGTGGGCCTGGTCGGTGACTGCAGGCGCATCCTGCGTGACTTACTGCCGCACCTCAAACGGAAAGAGAACCGAACCTTTCTGGAGACAGCGCAGAAAGGTATGGAGGACTGGCGCAAAATCATGGAGGAGCGTGCCACGCGTCGCGATGTGCCGATGAAACCGCAGGTCATCGCACACGAACTGGGCGCGCGGCTTCGCGCCGACGCAATTGTTAGCTGCGACAGTGGAACGATCGCCACTTGGTGGGCACGCCACATTCCCGTCAAGAAAGGACAGATTCATAGTCTCTCCGGCAATCTCGCCAGCATGGCCAACGGGCTTCCCTATACGATCGCGGCTCAGATTGCTCATCCCGAGCGGCAGTGCGTCGCATTCGTGGGGGACGGCGGTTTCTCGATGCTGATGGCTGATTTTGCAACCGCAGTGAAATATCAACTCCCGATCAAAGTCGTCGTTGTGAAGAACGACACCCTGGGCCAAATCAAATGGGAGCAGATGGTATTTCTCGGGAATCCGGAATACGGCGTTGACTTACAACCAATCGATTTCGCCGGCATCGCACAGGCCTGCGGAGGTGTTGGGTTCACTGCGGAAGATTCTTCAGACTGTGGACGCATCGTAGAAGAATTCCTCGCGACGCCCGGGCCAGCGGTTCTCCAAGCGGTCGTCGATCCTTTGGAGGCGCCGCTTCCCGCCAAGGTTACAGCGGATCAGGCGTTGAAATTTGCCGAGTCGCTTGTACGCGGCGAACCCAACAGAGGCCAGATTGCCCTCGCCGCCCTGTCAGAAAAAGTTCGCGAGATGATCTAAATGAGGGCGCGATTTCTACCTCCGGTCAATGCCGTGAAGCCTGCGTCGAGCCTCTCAGGGAACAATCCGGAAGCAGTTCATACCGCCGCAGCGAGCTTGGTTCCTCTTCGCAGCACGATTCCCGTGCTCCGGAAAGCCGCGAGCGCATGTAAAGCCTGCGATCTATGGAAAACGGCAACGCAGACGGTCTTCGGCGAAGGAACGTCCAAGGCCACAATCATGATAGTGGGCGAGCAGCCAGGGGATCAGGAAGATCGTGTTGGTCGGCCTTTCGTGGGGCCGGCCGGAAAACTGCTCGATGAGGCGTTGGACGAGGTTGGCATCGATCGCGCGACTGTTTACGTCACGAATGTCGTTAAACATTTCAAGTGGTCTGCATCGGAACGCGGTAAGCGACGTATTCACAAGAAGCCGCGTCAATCCGAGATCCAAGCTTGCTCTCCGTGGCTGGAAGCTGAGCTTCAGACAGTAAAGCCAAAGATTTTGGTGTGTATGGGCGCCACCGCTGCGCAAGCGCTGTTAGGAAAACAATTTAGTGTGACTCGTTTGCATGGTCAGACTGTTGCGTCTCCGCACGCCCAGTTTGCGATCGCAACCATGCATCCATCCTCGATATTGCGCGCCGTCGATGCCGCGTCGCGACAGCAGCAGATGGCTGAATTCATCAACGATTTGAGACAGGTGGCTCTTCTTGCGCCTAAGAAGCAAGCGGCATGAGAACCATTTTCCACGGGAGGAAGCAGTGAGCTTGAAATCTTCGGGATCCAAAGTTCGATATGCGGTGGTCGGACTGGGCCACATCGCGCAGGTAGCCGTCCTGCCGGGTTTCAAGAACGCACGGAACTCGGAACTCGTTGCTCTGGTGTCGGCCGATCCGCGAAAGCAGAAAGCTCTCGGCAAGAAGTACCACGTTGCTCAAGTGTTCTCGTATGACGACTACGATCAGGCTCTTTCACTGGTGGACGCTGTCTACTTAGCTTTGCCAAACCACCTGCATAAAGAATATGCCGTTCGTGCTGCCGCGGCAGGAGTACATGTCCTATGCGAAAAGCCGATGGCGGTGACCGAAGAAGAGTGCGAGGCGATGATTGCCGCCGCTGAAGAGAATCGCGTCAAGCTCATGGTGGCTTACCGGCTGCATTTCGAGAAAGGAAACCTGGAGGCCATTCGCACGGTCAAGAGCGGACGATTGGGAAAGCCCCGAATCTTCAGTTCTGATTTTGTGCAACAAATCAAAGCAAAAAATGTGCGAGTAACGGAACCTGTAAGTCGCGGCGGCGGCCCGGTCTATGACATGGGCGTGTACTGCATTAACGCTGCGCGATATCTATTCGGGGCCGAGCCAACGAACGTGCTCGCCGTGACCGCGAGCAACCGAGAGCGAAGGTTTCAGAAAGTTGAAGAGATGATGTCGGCCGTTCTTTATTTTCCCGATGAACGTCTTGCTTCATTCACATGCAGCTTTGGAGCCGCCGACATCAGCCGATACACCGTCGTGGGAACCAGAGGTGTACTAACTTCTGATCCAGCATACGAGTATGCAATGGATATAGAGCACGAAGTCATTGTTGGTGGAAGGAAATCGAAAAGAACGTTTGCCAAGCGTGATCAGTTTGCCGCAGAGATTGCTTATTTCTCTGATTGCATTCTCAAGAACAGAACGCCGGAGCCATCGGGTTTAGAAGGTTTGGCGGATGTACGAATTGTGCGTGCTCTTTACGAATCCGCGCGCAGCGGATCAGCGGTCGCGTTGCCGCAGTTCGCCCGCAAGAAAACGCCTAGCATTGTCCAGGAGATTCATCGGCCGGCCCATGGCAAACCGAAGACCGTCAACTCTCACTCTCCCACTCGCGAATCCGCCTGAGGGACAGTGGCGGTACTGGCTATTCATATTTATCGTGCGGTGGGTCCGCGTCTGCTCGATTCAGAGAGTCGGGTTCGAGGAACATCCTCTTGATCGTTGGCTCCTTCTCTAGAATGAGAGTTTCGAGGCGGGCGATGGCCGATTCCAGGTCTTCAACAGTGAGCCCCCGGCGAAATCGAATACCAGCTGTCAGCAGTACCTGATCTGGTCCCAACTGCATAGTCAGCAGTTGGCCAGCCTCTTCCACCGAAGACTCCGCCAAAATAATCTGCCTCAGCCGTTTTACTCGGGCACGATTTGTCCTCTCACCGAGGAGCAGTGCCCCGCTTTCGCGCCCCAATAAAATCGCCACGGCTGCCAGCAAGAGCCCGATAGCAATCGAAGCGATGGGGTCGAGGTACGGGTTGTGCAGCATACGTCCGAGGAAGATTCCGAGAAAGGCGAGAAAGGTCCCGGCCAACCCGGCGGAATCTTCCAGGAAGACGGTGAAGACCGTTGGGTCCTTGCTGCCAACAACCTCCTCCCACGTGCTTTCGTCAGGATCTTTACGGGTAAGCAGCTCGCGGTAGGAAATACGCCAGGAATAGAAATCGAATAATGCGGCCAATGAGAGCACGGCGTAGTTCCAACTTACATGGGAGGAAAAGTGAGGATCTTTGAGGCGTGTAATTCCTTTGTAGACGGCCAGTATACCGCCTACGCCAAAGATGTAGACAGCTACGAGGAGTGAGTAAAAATAGAGGGCCTTACCGTGGCCAAACGGGTGTAACGCGTCTGGCGGACGTGCGCTGCGTTTCATCCCCAGTAGCAGCAGAAACTCATTTCCTGCATCGGCGGTGGAATGAAGAGCCTCTGCCAGCATCGCCGAACTACCGGTCACCATAGCGGCCGCATACTTGCAGATCATGACCGCGAGATTTGTGGCTATCGCGACGTAGACGACCTTCTGGGAAGAGCGGGCTGTCACGTTCTTCTCCGCGTTTCGCCACAGATGAATGCTTCATCCCGCGCTCGCGCGCCTACCATCTTTCAAGCCTGCCTTAAGCGGCTGCCTTGTCCGAGAATCGAATCAGTATCTTCGTGTAGCCATCGATCCGCTGATCGAACTTGTCATAGGCCTCAGGGGCTTCGTCGATGTTGATGTGATGGCTGACAATCAGGCTCGGTTTTGCGCGTCCATTGACGATCAGATCGCGAAGATATTCGTTGTATTTCTTGACCGGCGCCTGCCCGCTACCCATGGTGATCGCCTTGTCGAAGAACTCGGCGACGGGAAACGGGAAGATGCCCTGCTTCGCGTCGCCCTTGGCGCCTGGATCAGGGGCGATGTACACGCCAATGATTCCGATGCTGCCGGTGGGGTTCACGACTTTCAGGCAGTTCTCCAATACTTGGGTGGATTTTTCTTTTTTCGGACTACTGTCATCACGCGCCTGATAGCCGACGGCGTCAATTGCGCAGTCCACGCCTTTCATTTTTTCTTCACCGGGGCGTCGACTCTCTTGCATTCCCTTGTTGCTCTTGCGGAGCTCGAATATCTGTTCGACCGGATCGCCCTTGCTGAAATCGACCGCGACCGCGCCTAGCTCCGTGGCCTTTTCGAGTCGCTCCGGAATGCTATCGACTACATAGACCTCTGAGGCGCCCTTGATCAAAGAACAATAGGCCGACAGCAAGCCCACGGGGCCCGCTCCGAACACGGCTACACTTTTGCCCGCGCTCACGCAGGCAAGTTCAGTGGCATGAAAGGCAGTCGGGAACACATCGGACAAGAGCAAAAAATCATCTTCCCACTGATCGCCCGGCTTCCCTGGCAATTTTAGGCAATTGAAGTCGGCGTGCGGGACCAGTACGAATTCGGCTTGCCCGCCTTGATATGGGCCCATCCCTGCATAACCATATGCGGCATGAGCTTCTTCAGGATTCATGGTGAGACAGGCTTCGGTGTGGCCGCGGTGACAATTGAAGCAGAAGCCACAGGAAATATTGAAAGGCAACACGACACGATCGCCTTGCTTGATACTTTGGACGGCTTCTCCCACGTCCTCGATTACGCCCATGATTTCGTGGCCGACAACCGTTCCCTTATCCAGAGGAGTCCGGCCGTCGTACATGTGTAGATCACTGCCGCATATCCCACTGGTTGTGACCCTGAGTAGAGCGTCGGTGGGGTTCTTGATCTTTGGTTTAGCGTGAGTTGAAACCGACATCTTATGAGGACCTTGGTAGCTTATGGCTTTCATCAGATTGACTCCGGTGATCTAATTGCGGGCAAGCGCGATCTTTTCGCGAACGCCGGATTTTATGACTGCGCCTTCTTAGGAACTTTGGCGCCCTTTTTTCTCGCTTCGGAAAGTCCAATGGCAATTGCTTGCTTACGGCTTTTTACAGCGCCGCCTTTACCCCCTTTTCCAGACCGAAGAGTGCCTTTCTTTTCGCGGCGAACCGCGCTTTCAACTGACTTGCCGGCCGCTTCGCCGTACTTGCGGCCACTCGATTTCTTACGTGAACCGGCTTTCTTTCGTACTGCCATCTCATCCTCCCAGAAGCATCTTTGCGCCAGCGATCCGTTGCCCGTAACGCGAACTTACGATGCGGTGCAACAGATTTCCGTTGCCGGCGACAATCCGCCCACGCGATGAAAACCATCCGTGATTGACTCGCGGCAGAACCTTTTTGCCGTAAAACTCAATCACGCGCTTTTGATCTTCCTGGCCAGAGTGAATATTCACGATGATCGCCCGCTGTCGGTAACGGCTGCGATGATGAACCGTTGCCGCCCATTCCAGCCATTGATCCGTTGGCATGTAGTTTAGGATTCTGTCCGGATATGGCTTCGCTTATACCCGCGGCGATACCGGCTCCCGGGAGACCGTCCGTGAGGACAGTTCGCACAAAATTGTGACGCCGCCTCGCGCCTGCTAGTCCACAGAATTGAAATGGTCACGCTTTGAGCATTTCCGCATCTAACGCTCGTTGCAAACTATTCAACTCGGAGGATGGTATGCCGGAAAAGGGATTAAAAGAACTCTACTTAGATGAACTGAAAGACCTGTACAACGCCGAAAACCAGTTGGTCAAGGCTCTCCCCAAGTTGGCGAAAGCGGCCGCGTCGGAAGAACTGCGCGCGGGATTCGAGGAGCATCTGGAGCAAACCAGGGGACATGTGAGCCGACTGGAGCGGATATTCAAATCACTGGGAGAAAACCCTAAGGGGAAGAAGTGCAAGGGAATGGAAGGCCTAGTCGAGGAGGGGTCGGAGATTATCGAAGAAGATTTTGAGGACAGTGTCAAGGATGCGGGTCTCATCGGCGCGGCCCAGCGGGTCGAACATTATGAAATTGCGGCTTACGGCACAGTCAGGACGTTCGCGGATACTCTAGGACACACCGAGCATGTGTCCCTGCTGGAGGAAACACTGGAAGAAGAAAAGGAAACCGACGCAAAACTGACCGACCTCGCAAAAACGATCAATGTGCAAGCCGGCAAGGCGGTGCAGGGTGAGTCAGCGGGAGTTGAGAAAAAAGGCAAGCGGGTTGCCTAGTTTCTGTCTGAATCCTCGTGGACAAGGCCGGTACAAGGATCTGGCCTTATTCATGGGTTATGCGCCACCAGCCTGCAGGGCAGTGCAGAGTCAGGTGAATCTAGGCTGTTTCCTATGGTAACTGCAGGCGTGACTCTCAAACCAAAAAACAAAGAGGAGCCAGCGGCTCCTAAAGACAAGCGCCGGGGCGCGGGCATAGGTCTTCTCCAAAAGCTGGGTCCCGGTCTTATTACGGGCGCGTCGGATGACGATCCCAGCGGAATCGCGACTTACTCGCAGGTTGGGGCTCGATTCGGGTACGGCCTGCTCTGGACCATGGTCATTACCTATCCGCTGATGGCTGCCATTCAAGAAATCAGCGCGCGCATCGGACGGGTAACCGGGGCTGGGATTGCCGCCAATCTTCGGAATAACTATCCTAGGCCACTCCTCTATTGTGTACTTTTCGTCGTCGCGGTCGCCAACATTTTCAATTTAGCCGCCGACATCGGTGCGATGGGGGCAGCAATGCAACTCGTCCTGCCGAAAACGGCGGGAGTTTTTACGGTGATTTTCGGTGTGGGCTCGTTGGCCGGCGTGATGCTGGTTCCGTACTCGACCTATGCGAAATATCTGAAATGGCTAACGCTTTCTCTTTTTGCCTATGTCGGCGTCGTGTTCTTTGCTCACGTCTCATGGAAGGCAGTTCTTCATGCGACGGTGATCCCGCATCTGGAGCTAACAAAAGAGTACCTGACCGCTCTGATAGCCGTACTGGGTACAACAATCAGCCCCTACCTTTTCTTCTGGCAAGCCTCACAAGAAGTTGAAGAGGTACGGAATAATCATGGGGAGAAGCCACTCAAGCATGCACCGGCCCAAGCCCAGGAGCAGCTCGGGCGAATCCATGTGGATACTTATTTGGGGATGGCATTCTCCGACATCGTCGCATTTTTTATTATCCTAACCGCCGCTGCCACGCTTCACGCTCATGGGATCACCGAGATTACGACGTCTGCGCAGGCGGCGCAAGCATTGGAACCGCTGGCGGGTCGCTTTGCCTTCGCGCTGTTCGTCTGCGGTATTGTCGGCACCGGGCTTCTAGCCGTACCGGTACTCGCCGCATCCGTGTGTTACGGAGTCGGTGAGGCTTGCCGCTGGAAAACCAGCCTTGAGCGGAAACCCGCAGAAGCAACCCGGTTTTACGCTGCGATCACGGTCGCAACGCTGATTGGGCTGTCGCTTAACTTCATGCACATCGATCCGGTGAAGGCGCTGTTTTGGGCGGCGATCTTGAATGGGGTCGTTGCCGCGCCGTTGATGGCGGTCATCATGGTTATGGCGTCGAGCCGGAAGGTGATGGGCAACCTCGTGATCCCGTATTACCTCAAGACAATGGGCTGGATGGCGACTGTCGTCATGTTCTGCGCGTGCATTGGCGTGATTTGGACATGGAGGTAAGGCGGCAGGAACAAATGGCGCCGACTGCCCCTGAAGATCCGCTCACCAATTCCCAAATCGCCGAACTTCTGCCGATCGCAGGGGATGATGCGAAACCTCCGCTTAACCGGGCGTATCGCCGGGCGTCCAGGAAAGCATTGCTCTGGGAGGAAGAGGCTGCATGCCTCCATCAAGAGGGCCGTGCGCTAACCGACTTGCCAAGCGTCGGGCCGTATCTTGAAAAGATCATTCGCCGATGGATTGAGGTCTCACCGATCGTTGCCGCCCGCCCCGCAATCCGAGACAATTTCTTTACGCTGACGCAGGTCCGATCCATACTCCGCGGTAAGCCGCTCTGGTCGCACGAAGTGAGAGGGGATTTGCAGATGCACAGCGTCTGGAGCGATGGTTCGTCCTCAATTCAGGAGATGGCCGAAGCGGGTGAGGCGAGGGGCTATGAATACGTCGCCATCACTGATCATTCGAAGGGTCTGAAGATCGCTGGCGGCATCGATGAGGAACAACTCGCGAAGCAAGCGGACGAAATTGCGACCGTGAATGAGTCGCTGAGGAGGTCCAATCGCACCATCCGCGTCCTGCGCTCTATAGAAGTGAACCTCAGTCCGCGCGGAGAGGTTGATATGGACTTGTCATCGCTCGCCAAGCTCGACATTGTGCTGGGATGCTTTCATTCGGCGTTGCGCAAGAAGGAAGATCAGACAGATCGCTACGTCGCCGCCCTGCAGAATCCCGCGATCCACATCCTCGGCCATCCACGGGGCCGCATTTATAATTTTCGTAACGGGCTGAGCGCTGATTGGGCGAAAGTGTTCGGCGTTGCCGCAGACCTCGACAAGGCGGTTGAAATCGACTCCTATCCCGACCGGCAAGACTTAAGTCTCGATCTGGTGCGCCTTGCTGGCAAAGCCGGATGCCGGATTTCCCTTGGCACCGATGCTCACGGTGAGTCCCAACTCAGGTTCATAGAATTCGGCCTTGCGTCTGCGCTTAAAGCGAAGATTGACCGTGGACGAATCTTGAATTTCATGGATCGTGACGAACTTCTCACTTGGACGAGCAGTCTGAAGGAATCGGCACGATAGCCGAACATCACCCCCGCTTGATCACAACCTTGAGGAAGAACACTATTACGGGAGTGAAGAATTTGCTTGGACACGCGCCAAATTAGCAGGTGCAGTTTTCTGGCCGATGCGGGCATCCGGCGTTCCCCGGGCTCGCATCGTCAATCGTGTTTCGGCGCCGTGTGATCTATGCTGCCGAATTCTTCCGGACACTATGTCCCACTTCCGATGGCTCTATTGCCAATGGAATCGACACTATTATGGCCGTACCGTGCCCGTTAGACTGAATTTCAAAGCTCCCACCGAAATCGTTGACACTCTCCCGCATCCCACTCAGTCCGACACCGAAGTGATCTCCATTTTTCTCAGATCCTTGGATTGATGGGGCGGGCATCCCGCGTCCAAAATCTCTCACTGTGAACACGGCTTTCTGCTCGCTGGCCTGCAGGCTGATTTCAACTGCAGAACTGCCAGAGTGGCGATGAACGTTCGTGAGACTCTCTTGCAAGATGCGGAACAGGGCAATCCTTTCCAGTTCTGGTAGGTGATCGTCAACCCTCTCCGGCAAATCCAGCTTCACTTTGATTCCGCTTCGCTTCGCAAATTCATCGGTATACCAGCCGGCTGCAGAAGCAAACCCAACCTCGTCTAGCAGGGGAGGATGCAAGAGAGACGATAGAGTACGAGTTTCGGCTATGCACTGCTCGATCGATTCCAACGCGGTCGACAATGCTTCGTCTCTGTTCAGCGCATCTGAATGCCGCAGCGATTCCAAGTTCAGTTTTATGCTCGTCAAGTGCTGTCCCAAACTATCGTGAAGATTGCGAGCGATTCTGCGGTGCTCTTCGTCCTGCGAACGCATTAGTTTGGCTGAGAGATGCCGGAGTGAGGCCGTGCGCTTTTGGACTACGGATTCAAGCTTTTCGTTCGCAAGTCGCAACTGAACTTCATTTTCACGTAAGGCTTCCTCGGCGCGTTCGCGTTCAGTGACGCTCCGGAGCAATGCTTCCTCAACCTGCTTGCGTTGGGTGACATCGTAGAAGCAGTTGATCGCTCCCGTGATTTCTCCCTGGTCGTTCTTCAGTGGAGCGATATTCACGATGACAATAATCCGCGAGCCATCGGGTTGCTCAATATGCACTTCTGCATCATGCATTCCCGGCACCTTGCCAGTCAGCACGTCGCCCATTGGACACTGCTCATGTGGCATAAAACTGCCGTCCGGGCGGTACAGCTTGAACGAGCCGCAGAACCGTTCATCTGTGTCCCCAAGTGCCGGTCTGCGGCCCCACAGTTCCGCCGCGCGGTTGTTGTAGTCTCGGATCACCCCTGAGACGTCACAAGAATAGACGGCGACGGGCGCCAAATCGAACAAGGTGCGGTAGCGTTCTTCGTTTTCGTGCAGCGCGTCTTCGGATCGCTTGAGGTCTACCGCGTTTTCAACTTGAAACATCCCCTTCGGTTTCATAGTGATCCTCCCCTACGTGGTCTAGAGAGAATTAATGCAAACACTGTATTTTATCGCGGTTTCATTGTCCAGGAACGGCTATCCAGTTTTGAATGGGCGGCATATCCTGTCAGATTTCGGAAGCGTGGGCGTGGGCGGCTGACCATATCGATTCGGGCATCACTAGAAAATAGTGCGCTCGGAAAGAGCGATCGTCGTCACACCAAATGAATTCCTCATTCCGAGAACTGGCAAAGCGTGACGACTCCACTTGTTCAGTACGATGACGCGTCCTCTAGAGACAAAGAATTGGAGAGACATTTACATTCCAGCCGTGCTGGAGGGCAACAAGAATAGAGCCCTCTCTGATCGCGGAAGCTGAACAAGCAATTGTGGAGCGACCAAAACGGAGGGTCCAATTCCCCAGTACCAGCTAGAGAAAGCCAACGCCAGAAAACCGAGGCCAAAAACGAGAGGAAACCGCTCCGGAGCGGACCCATTGCGTCACCCAGTGCGATCGCCATCACGAGAGCAAGTAAAGCTGCCGCATAACGCACAAAGGCATTACTGCTCGCAAGCGCGGAGAAAGGTGAGTTCGGTGCCATTTGCCAATGTTCTCCTGAGCGTGGGGCTGTCAGGCCTGAAAGAACCGAAGGTACGAAAGCAAACTCTCTACACAATCCGTAACACTATCGTATCAGTGAAAGTCATAACCAATGCGAGAGATCTTCGATCACGACAAACGTGACGCTCATAAGTATGAAGGTTTGAATTGGAGAATACCAGTAAAGAGATTCAAAGAAAATGTGGGAAGACTTACAAAGTTCGAGCGAAACCGCAAGACGAGGGCAGCGTATGCGGACCTCTTTTTCGCACCCGATGAATTCTAGAGAACGTGGGCACACGTTCCGGTTTTTCCAATTCAGCAAGCGAAGCCCGGATCAGCGTTGCACGGTTGCTCGGGAGATTGCCTCCGAAGATTCGAGAAACGTTGAGCAGCGAACGGCTGCCACAAACCAGGCAAATATCATGCGGGCTGTCGCTGACCACATCACATTCTGCACACAACACTGCATTTTGGAGGGCTACGCCATTTCCCGCACGATCAGCGGAGGGCAAGCCACCGACATTCGACCGATTCATGAGAGCCTCTGGGAAGACAGAAAGTGCTCCTAACACAGCAATTGAGGAGTTTTCGACGCCTCATAAACGGCAACTCTGCTAGACCATTCAGTTAGGCAACAAGCTTGCCTTCTTGCTGAAGAATTGCTTCAGCCTCAAGCCAATCTTCTAGATCGCGCCCGTCAAGGCGTCCGCGCTGTTCGTAAAGCCGATAGGCCAGCTCCCGAATGTTGCTTGTTCGCCCCTCCTCCGGCTCAAGGACTGAGCTGGGAGCATGGGATAATATGGGCACAGAAAGTATCGGGCTATCAAGTGTTGACGCCAATGATTCCCCTGAGGGTTCTTGTCGGTGGACATTTTGTCCAGATCTCATAGCATTCCCCCTTTTGCTACACGGCTGTTGTCGTTAAATTGGACTACTTTTCCCGTTGGATTATTCGCCTAACGTGGATGTTATAACGCGAAGCACGGGTATCGGATCAATAAGGTGTTCGCTGTACGAAGCCTACCCCTCGATTCCCCGGGAATAGCCGAAACGCAAGACGATTCGCTAAGCGACTTCCAGCACCGACAAGATATTCCCAGCCGGATCCTTGAACCACGCGATCGTCGGACCATTCCCACGAGAAATCCCACGTCCGCCGAAAGAAGCGACAGTAAACTCAGAACCTTTGTCGTGCAATTTCACTCACATTTACAAAAGCGGGCGCCGATGAATCGCTCACGGGTCCCCCATAGAGCATAGTTGCGGAGGACAGGCGCTCCCTGCCGGAAACAACCCCGGCAGGGGATTGCCTGTAGTTGATGCGGCTACCTCCATGTTTACCGTTCCGGCGATCTGTGTAATGGTCTCGGGGTGCCTCGGCCATCGTATACAGATTCCGAGTTCTAGGGTTCAGCCTTCTATTGCAGGCTCCAAAACGGAGGTGATAATGCCTGATGAATGCCAGTCCATTCCCATGACAGAACCGAATGCTCGGAAGCAAAACGGATCGGCAAGGCGCGATATTAGCGCTGATACACCGCCCTAGTGAACAACGTTCTCGAGCGATTGCAGTTCCGAGAAGCGTCATAGCATCTCGGAACGCTCATTACATGCACCAGAAGATCGGCAATGCCTGATGGATCGCGGGCATCCCACCATTCACCTGTAAGCAGCTGCAAATAAAGAATCCGCACAACTTATCGGAGTCGGAGAGCCGGAGGTAGGGGAGCGACTGGGCTTTCGGTTGAAACCACCAGAAATCACGCTTGGCAGAGCTAGCCAACTAATTTCTTAAGATCTGAATCCAAGTCCCACTCTCGTTGTGTTTTTTACGCCATGCTTCCTATGAGGAAAGAGATTTCCAACCCGCAAGAGCTGAGGCATGAATCGGCCCCGGACGCCAAGAACGAAAATATTAAATGTAACGACGACAGTCCGGACTTGAGGATAACCAGACGGGGATTCGTGGCGTCGGCGGGGATGCTGACTGGCGGATTGGCTTTTGGTATACCGCTTCGTCTTGCGTCCGCAGAAACAACCGGGGCCGCGAGCACAAACGCTGTGGCTTTGAAGCTCACCATAAACGGTCAACCTCACAGCACGTCGATCGACCCTCGGGTGACGCTTTTAGACCTTCTTCGCGAAGACCTTGGGCTTACCGGTACGAAAAAAGGCTGCGATCACGGACAGTGCGGCGCTTGTACCGTGCTGGCGGATGGCCGCCGCATCAACAGCTGCCTGTCATTGGCTCTTGTGCACGATGGTGATGCGATAACGACAATTGAGGGCTTGGCCACAGGTAATGAACTCCATCCGGTGCAGGCCGCTTTCCTTGAGCATGACGGACTGCAGTGCGGCTACTGCACTCCGGGTCAGATTTGCTCAGCCATCGCTCTTCTCAAGGAACATAGACAAGGGGATGCGAGTGTTGTCACTCCGAATTTGACTCAGACCGTCTCCAGCCGCCTGACCCCTGAGGAAATTCGCGAGCGCATGAGTGGAAACCTCTGCCGTTGCGGCGCGTATCCAGGAATCGTCGCCGCGATCAAAGAAGTTCATGAAGCCGACAGCGAAAGGCAAGGATAGGTAAAAGATGAATCCTTTTGCTTACGAACGCCCGAACGACCCGCAACTTGCCGTTAATGCAATCTCTCGAACACCCGCTTCGAGATTTCTGGCGGGCGGCACCAACCTCATTGACTTGATGAAAAACGGAGTAGAGCAGCCGCAAAGACTGATCGACATCAATCGACTCGACCTCGCGAAAGTCGAAAGTCTCCCGGACGGCGGACTTCGACTGGGTTCATTGGCCCGCAATGCCGACACCGCGAACCACCCGCTAGTCCGACAGCACTACCCGCTGTTGGCACGCGCGATCCTCTCCGGAGCATCGCCTCAACTTAGAAATCTTGCGACCAACGGCGGGAACTTGCTGCAAAGAACGCGCTGCCCTTACTTCGTGGATCCCGCCTTTACTCAATGTAATAAGCGCATTGCGGGCAGCGGTTGCGCCGCCCTTGAAGGCTTCAACCGTTCTCATGCCATTTTTGGCGCGAGCGAACAATGTATCGCCACTCATCCATCCGACATGTGTGTTGCACTCGCAGTGCTGGACGCCTCAATCCGCGCGCGCGGCAAAAAGGGAGAGCGCATCATTCCGTTTGCGGACTTTCATCGCCTGCCGGGCGAAACACCTCACACCGAGACCAATCTATCGAGCGATGAGTTAATCCTATCCATCGATCTTCCGGCCTCCCCGTACGCTTCCCACTCGCATTATCTAAAGGTTCGCGATCGCGCGAGCTATGAGTTTGCATTGGTCTCTGCGGCGGTCGCTCTCGACGTGGAAAACGATCGCGTGCGGAGTGCTCGAATCGCTCTGGGCGGAGTCGCGCACAAGCCATGGCGTTGTCCGGAAGCAGAACAAGATCTGATCGGGAAGACGATAAGCCTCTCAGTTTTTGCCAGTGCCGCCAACACTTGTGTCGCCGGAGCGAAAACCTACAGGTACAACAAGTTCAAAGTTGAAATGGCCAGGAACGCCGTGGCCCAAGCTCTTGCGACCGCCGGAGGTCTGGCATGAGCGTCATCGGCGCTCCTATCAACAGAGTGGACGGCCGCCTCAAAGTTACAGGTGCCGCCAAGTACTCCGCAGAATTTGAAGTTCCAAATCTCGCTTATGCGGTCATGGTCTTAAGCACAATTCCCGCTGGGCGAATCAAGTCCATGGATACGGCCTCCGCGAAACGAGCCACGGGTGTGATTTCAATTCTTACTCCCGATAACGCTCCTAAACTGCCGGGCGCAGAAAAACGCTTGTCGCTCTTGCAGGACGACGTAGTCCACTACAACAAGCAGCCCATAGCAGTGGTCATTGCCAAGAGTCTTCATCAAGCGCAATACGCCGCCTCCCTGATCCAAACGCGATATGTGGAAACTCCGGCGAAACTGGATTTTGTCGCAGGCTTTCCGACGTCCTATCCCGGCTCGCACAATAATGAGCCCGGTGACGTCAGTTGGGGCGATATCGATGGCGGACTGAGCCAGGCTGAAGTGAAAATCGATCAGATTTACACCACACCAATCAATCATCACAATCCCATGGAGCCGCATGCCACAACCGCTCAGTGGGATGGCGATCGGCTTCTACTCTACGACGCCACCCAGCATATTTCCGGCGTGCAGGAATCCTTGGCGAAGGCTTTTGGCATTGAAAAAGGTAATGTTCATGTCATCACGCTGTTCGTTGGAGGCGGATTTGGGTGCAAGGGCCAAGTTTGGTCCCACGTCGTGTTGGCCGCGATGGCCGCGAAGGAAACAAATCGTCCGGTCAAGCTAGTGCTGGATCGGCCACAAATGTTTGGCCCCATAGGGGCTCGCCCCCAGACTCATCAGCACGTAACGCTAGGCGCTACGCGTGACGGCAGGCTAACGGCGATTCGTCACGAAGTACATGCCCACACATCGATGATAGAGGACTACCTCGAGTCTTCGGCATTCCCCACGCGAGTCATGTACGCCTGCCCGAATGTGACGACCGTTCACCGTCTCGTTCCACTCAACCTCGGGACACCCACATACATGAGGGCTCCCGGCGTTGCCACAGGCACCTACGCCGTGGAAGTAGCGATGGATGAACTTGCCTATGAGTTGAAGATGGATCCATTGCAACTGCGACTGGTGAATTACACAGAAGTGGATCCGCACACCAAATTACCCTTTACCGAAAAAAGCTTGAGACAGTGCTACACGCGTGGCGCCGAACAGTTCGGGTGGTCCAACCGAAATCACGAACCGGGTTCAATGCGCGACGGCCCGCAACTCATCGGTTGGGGAATGGCAACGGAAACGTACCCCGGCAAGAATTTACCGTCTGGAGCCATGGTGCGCTTGCAGCCAGACGGGCGGGTGCTCGTGGCCGCCGGAGCGCAGGAAATTGGCAATGGACTTTATACGGTTATGGCTCAGGTAGCCGCTGATGTCCTGGGCCTTTCACCTGACAGAATCGACGCGAAACTGGGCGATACAGACTTGCCAGAAGCTCCGATTTCAGCGGGTTCGATGAGTACCGCCAGTGTAGGTCCCGCGGTACGGCAGGCGGCCTTGCAGGCTAAGCAAAAGCTCCTGGAAATGGCAGTCGCTGATCCTCAATCACCGTTGCATGGCACTAATCCTAACGACTTGGGCTTCAAAGATGGCAATGTGTTTGTGAATTCCTCGCCAGCAACATCCGAGCCTTACGCTCGCATTCTCGCTCGGCATGGCAATCAACCGGTTGAGGCCATTACAAAGGTAAAACCCGAGCTCAACGAGAAAGAATTCTCGTCACATTCTTTCGGCGCCGTATTCGCTGAAGTGTCCGTGGATCCTCGTCTTGGAACTGTCCGTGCCCGACGCATTGTCGCAGTTTATGATGTCGGCAGGATCGTCAATGAAAAACTGGCGCGAAGCCAATTCATCGGCGGAATTGTCTGGGGAGTCAGTCTCGCGTTGCACGAGGATACGCAGGTTGATCCTCGCAACGGCCGGATTGTGAACGCAAATCTCTCGGACTATCGCGTACCGGTGAATGCCGATATTGGTGAGATCGGTGTTTCTACGATTGGCATCCCCGACCCCCACCTAGATTCGTTGGGTGTGCGGGGCATCGGCGAAATCGGAATCACCGGAACCGGCGCCGCCATTGTGAATGCAATCTACCATGCCACCGGAAAACGATTCCGCGAACTTCCAGTCACGCCCGACAAACTTCTCTAAAGAGACGTACGGCAACTGCATCTGTGATGAGAACCGCGGAGAGTGTTTCTGAGAATCGACGATCTGTAAAAGAGGCGAACGCCACTCCATTTCTGCGGTGGCGTTCTTGGTTGCGGGGGGCGGATTTGAACCGCCAACCTTTGGGTTATGATCATTCCTGTTGGGAAGCCCTTGTTGGACAGCCATCGGACAGTCGAGGTTCAGATCCGGCTTGGGACCAACCCGCCAACTATTGAAGCGACTTTCGACAACGATGATCTCAACCAGCCGTCTATTTGCCTTGCTGAGCGCGGAAGATGAGTGATCACTGATCGCCCGCGCGATATATACCCTGTTTGCGAAAATCCTGCTAGGGAGCAGTAAGGAATCTTAAGGATCGTTAGGTTATGAGTGAACCGAGTAACGGTAAGTTATAGATTCTACGGGTACGAGTGGCTCTCGAAAAACCCCTAAGTCATTGACAATCTCTTTGGGAAATTCTTATTGGGGGTCCAAAAGGGGTCTGTGAAACCCTATTGAATCAACCTACGCGGATCGTTTCAAGATTTCCTGTGCGCCTGGGCCGCCGGGTGCGTCGCCTTGCGCTAGCGAACCCACGGCTCTACCGATTGATCATAAAGCTCGACATCCCGTCGAAGAATTTCCGAAGGACTTGCTCGGCCTCTGCCGGCAGCGCAGCCTCCCCAAAAGCACTACTCATCAAGCGCATCCATCGATCGCGGGCAGCCTGATTTATGTGGAACGGAGAATGCCGCGCGCGGAGGCGAGGATGGCCTCTTTGTTCGATGTAAGCCTGCGGCCCTCCGAACCTGCCGATCAGGAAATCTCGGAGGCGCTGCTCGGCACCTGGAAGATCCGTCGCCGGGTACATCCGCCCCAGAAGGTCATCTTGCGGAACTTGTCGATAGAAGGCGGCGACCAAGCGCGTGAAGCCTTCCGTGCCAATCATCGAATAAACTTCGAGTTCCTCCATGTTCTTTGCTCTCCTGATCGAACTGTTCCGCTATCAGTTCTTTACGAAGTTGCCGAGTCATCGGTTCTTACCTCCGTTACTCCACCGGCCCCGGCTGTAACGTACCACGCCGGAGAGACCGTTCCTTCATCAGCACGAAGAAAACCGGAACCAGAATCAGTACGTGAATCGTGGATGTAATCATTCCGCCGACCATGGGAGCAGCAATCGGCTTCATTACGTCAGAACCGATACCACTTGCCCACAGGATCGGTATCAAGCTGGCGAGAACTGCACAGACCGTCATTAGCTTTGGCCGGAGCCGGTGCACAGCACCCTCGATGGCGGCCTCATGAATGTCGGCTTCTGTAAGCTGGCGACCTGACGCAATGCGCTTATCAAGCGATTCGTGCAGATACACGACCATGACGACGCCAGTCTCCACCGCGATGCCGAACAGTGCGACGTAGCCGACCCAGACGGCCACGCTGAAGTTGTAGCCCAGCAGCCACTGCAAGATCAGCCCGCCGGTCATGGCGTAGAACGTGGGGAAGATCAGGACCATGGCCTCCGTCAGGTTGTGGAAGACCATGTACAGGAGCAGGAAGATTACGAAGAACACCACGGGTAAGATAATCTTCATCCGCTCCTTCGCCCGGAGCTGGAATTCATATTCTCCCGACCACTGATAGGTGTATCCCGCAGGCAATTGCAATTTCTGGCGAAGCATATGGCTGGCTTGATCTACAAACCCGCCATAGTCGGTGGTGCTGAGATCAATGTAGACATATCCCGTGAGTTGGCCATCCTCATCGCGGATCATGGCCGGGCCGCGCGAGAACGAAATCTTGGCCACTTCGGAAATTGGTATCTGCGCCCCAGAAGGTGTCGCAATCAACACGCGACTCAGCTCTCCGACGTTGTCGCGAAAGTCGCGCTGGTAACGGACATTGATCGGATAGCGACTGCGGCCTTCGACGTTTTCCGCAACGTTCATGCCGCCAATACCGGATTCCACCGCCTGTTGCACGTCTGCAATAGTCAAGCCGTATTTCGCTGCCTCAGGCCGGTTCACTTCCACATTGATGTAAAAGCCCTGCGAGACCCGCTCGGCAAAAACCGAACGCACCTGCGGTAACCCCGAGAGAATCTGCTGTACCTGTGCGCCGAGTTGCTGGATTTGCTCCAGATTGGTGCCTTGAAGTTTCATTCCTACCGGAGTCTTAATTCCTGTGAGAGCCATGTCGAGTCGGTTTTGAACGGGCATGGTCCACGTGTTCGTCAGTCCCGGAAACTGGAGTTTCTCGTCCATTTCGCGAACGAGCTTTTCGTAGGTCATCCCTGAGCGCCATTTTTCACGCGGCTTGAGTATGACGGTCGTGTCGTACATATCAAGTGGAGCATTGTCGGTGGCACTGTCGGATCGTCCGACCGCACCGAAGACGGTCTCAACTTCCGGGAAGGATCGGAGAATCCGGTCCTGCTCCTGCAAGAGCTGGGAAGCCTGCGTGATCGAAATACCGGGAAGGGCCGTGGGCATGTAGAGCGATGAGCCTTCAAACAAGGGCGGCATGAACTGACTGCCGATCTTGAATATCAGGGGAAACGTCACCACCAGGAAGGCCAGATTCAGCAGCAACGTCGTTTTGCGGTATTTCAGGCAGAGTCGCAAGACCGGCAAATAGAGTGCCTGCGTAATTCTTGAAATCGGATTTTCCGATTCGGGCTGCAACTTCCCTCGAATGAAAATGACCATCAGGATAGGAACTACCGTGATGGCCAGCAAGGACGAAAAGCCCACGGCCAGAGTCTTCGTCCATGCCAGCGGGCGGAACATGCGTCCTTCCTGTGCTTCCAAGAGGAACACCGGAAGAAACGAGACCACAATAATAAGAAGTGAAAAAAACAGTGCGGGGCCCACCTGCTTGGCCGAGTCGATGAGAATGCGCACCCGCTCACGATCCGATGCCGGAACGGGCCGCTCGGAGAGATGCCGGTATCCGTTCTCCACCATGACGATGGCGGCGTCCACCAAAACGCCAATCGCCAATGCCAGCCCTCCTAGCGACATAATGTTGGAGCTGACGTTTAGGTAATACATGGGAATGAAAGACATTGCGAGCGCGATTGGTAACGTGAGAATCGGAATCAACGCCGAGCGGAAATGAAACAGAAACACAATGATGACCAGGGAAACTATGATGGCTTCCTCGATCAGACTGTGTTTCAAAGTGTTGATCGATTCGCTGATTAGTCCCCCGCGGTCATAGCCGGAGACGATCTCGACTCCCGGCGGCAGGGAACCCTTGATTTCAGCCAGCTTCTTCTTGACACCATTGATCACGTTGAGAGCATTGAGCCCATACCGCATGACCACGATGCCACCCACGGTTTCGCCTTCACCGTTCCACTCAGCGACACCTTCCCGCAAGTCCGGGCCGAAGGAGACCGTGCCCAGATCCCTGATGAGTACGGGCGTCCCGCTCTTCGCCATCACCGGCACGTTCGCCAGATCATCGAGCGACTTGAGATAGCCGAGGCCGCGAATCATGTATCGCGTACCGCTCAGTTCGAGTACGCGGCCACCCACTTCATTCGTGCTCGATTTCACGCGGTCGATAACGGTCGAGAGGGGTATGCCATAAGCGAGCAGTTTGTTCGGATCAAGCTGTACCTGATACTGGCGCACGAACCCACCGATGCTCGCCACTTCGGCGACGCCGGGAACGGTTGCCAACTGATAACGCAGGTGCCAATCCTGAATGCTTCGAAGATCGGCCAGGCTCTGCTTGTGGCTGTGATCGACGAGCACATATTCATAGACCCAACCCGCCCCGGTAGCGTCCGGGCCAATGGCTGGATGTACATTGGCGGGAAGCCGGCCAGCAATCGTCTGCAGATACTCCACGACCCGAGAGCGAGCCCAATAAATGTCCGTCCCGTCTTCGAACACCACAAAGACGTAGGAGTCATTGAACATGGTCTGCGCCCGTACCGCCTTCACCTTCGGCGCAGCCAACAAAGCAGTGACGATCGGGTAGGTGACTTGATCTTCGATGATGTTGGGTGGTTCACCTTCCCAGTTGGTGTGAATGATCACCTGCACGTCTGAAATATCCGGCAGGGCGTCCAGCGGAACGTGGCCCATCGACCAGATTCCAGTCAGCGTGAGCAGAAGTACCCCGGTGAAGACGAGGAATCGATTGTGCGCGCACCACTCAATGATTCGGGAGATCATAGCTACATACCCCCCGTCGCATTGAGCGTGAGTTGCTTGTTGGCAATCGTCTGCCCGTTTTGCTGTGCCCTGACGGTGACCTGCCAAGTGCCGCCGGAGCCGAGATCGCCTTTGCCTTCGTACACTCCGCCGCCCTTGTCGTTGGCATTGATGACGGTCTTCATTGCCGCCATTCCCATCGCCGGCATTGCCGCCATGAAGATGGTCACGGTTACCTTTGCTCCCGTGACCGGTTTCCCATCTTGGCCTTTGAGCTTCACGCGGACGATGTTGCTGCCCTTGTGCGGCGGATCGGGATCAGTCGTCAGTTCCACATTCGCTTGTTGTTCCGCTGGAGCATTCATGGAGGCCGCCTGACCAGCGCCGGGAGGCGGAGGAACAAACGCGCCTGCTGCCGCCTGCAGTTGCGCCTCGGAATCAATCAGGAAGTTTGCCGAGGTGACGATTTGTTCTTGTGCCTTTACTCCCTTCGTGACCACCAGTTCATCGCCGACTTGAGGCCCCAATTCCACATCGCGCGGTTCGATGTTGCCCTCGCCGCTGTAGACGAACAGCAGGTTCTTGGTTCCTGAGTGAAACGCCGCACTAGACGGGACGACCAGCTGGCGGCCCATCGCGAGCTTGGCGCGAACATTGACATACATCCCCGGCCTCAATTTCAGACCGGGATTGGCAAACACCAAACGCACGGGCAACGTGCGCGTGTTCATGTCCAGTTGCGGGAGTATGTAATCTACGCGCCCGTTGAAGACTCGTCCGGGATACGCATCGACCGTGACATCTGCGGGGTCACCCGGCTTGATCTTCCCCGCATCGTTTTGGAATACCTGGGCGAGTACCCAAACGTCAGAAAGGTCAGCCACGGTGTACAGCATGGTTTCGGGCTGGACGTACATATTGGGCAGGGCGTTTTTCTGGGTGATGTAGCCCGAGACCGGAGAACTGACTGTTAGATCCGTAACCGCCTTTCCGCCTTGATCCAACTTCTCGATTTCGGCAGGAGACACTTCCCATTGCAGTAATCTCTCTTTGGCAGCGCCGAAGAGTGAAACAGCACCTGACGCTACCCCGTTAACTTTGCTCTGCTCCAAAGACTCGGAGTTCTTCTTGGCCAGCAAGTATTCATGTTCGGTCGAGACCAGGTCAGGGCTGTAGATCGTAAATAGCGGCTCGCCCTTGCCAATGAAATTACCTGTGGCGTCGGCATAGACTTTGCGAATCCATCCCGCGAATCGCGTCTGCACGTAGGCCTGTCGACGCTCGTCAACCTGCACATTGCCGTAGAAACGAAGCTCGGTGTTGACCGGCTTGAATTCCACCTTCCCCAGCGCAACGCCGATGCTTTGCATCCGCTGCGGCGTGAGCTGAAAGGGCGCGAGCGGCGACTCTTGCATATTGCCGGCCTGAGGGGCGCCCGCCGATCCTGTTTCGGAAGGCGAGGCATTTGCCGATGAGGTCTGTGTCATTGAGTCCATGGACTCGATGACGGAACTGTTGCCACGCTGCGACGAAGTTCCGGTATGGCTTATGCGCCACAACAAAACCGACACCACTATCGCGAGCACGATCGTTGCGGTCAGTGCAATCCAAAACGCGCGACGGTAATTATTGTTTTCTGTACGGAGCATGTCTGATCCCTCGTTTGCATTCGTTCGAAAATTGCTCTCGTTCATGGCAGATCCACCCCGGTCAGGCGCTCCAGCTCAGCCAGCGCCGATTCGTGCTCTACCAGCTCGTTTCGATATTCCAGATCGAGGTTCAGAACATCGAGGAAGCCGGAAAGCAGGCTCTCGAAGTCTTGTTTGTTCGATTGATAGGCAGACAGGGCCGATTGAAACGTAGCTTCCGATTGCGGGACGAGGCCGTCGCTGTAGATCTTCAATTGTTCTTCCGAAGTCTTTGCGCGCACATACTGCTGCTGTACTTCTGAAAGCACGCGCTGCGATTCAGCATCCAGCTCTTGCCGCGCGCGCTCCTGGTTCTGTTCCGCTTCGGCCAATGCCGCGCGCTGGCGGCCCCGGTTCGGCAAGCGCACACTAAAGCTCGCCATGTAGTAGTCCCTGAATTGACTCGCATTGTGCTCGTATGTGTAGCCCACATTGAAGTCCGGACGGAACTCTTTGTGCGCCAGCTCGACCTGGGTGTCCTGCCGCCGAATGGAGGCCTGCTTTGAGTGCACGTCCGGATTCTGCTCGCGAGCCCTCTGCCAGAGTTCGGCTGCGGTATACGGAAGAGTTCGTAACGTGAGAGGTTCGGCAACGATGTCTGCGGACTCCTGAGGACGACCCAAGAGCTGCTTGATCTGAGCTTCCAGCAGTCCTTCCTCCTGATGGTGGTGCGCGACCTCTTGAAGAATCTTCGTGTGTTGCAGCTGAGCTTTCAGCACATCCTGCTGATTGCCCTGGCCTACGCGGTAGCGTGCCTCGGTCGCTTCTTGCACCTGATTCAGTAGCGCATCACTTCTCTGCAGAACCCCGAGGGTTTGTTGAATGTAGGCCAAACGGAAATAAACCATCTTGAGATTTCCCACGACCGTTCTGCTTATCGAATCGGTCTGGGCTCCCATGGAGTCCGCTTCCTGTTCGGCGGCATGGGCGCGCAACTGCCGTTTGCCTGGGTAGGGGATGTCCTGCGAGGCGCCGAACCCGATGTAAGCGAAATCGCTGTTGCTGTAGCCGGCGAATGGTCGTGGGCTGCCCACACTGAATTGCTGCACCGAGACTTGTGTCTCGGGAAGGGCCGAGACTTGCTTAGGAACATTTCGTGAGGCCTGCCACGCGTGAAACGAGGCCGCAATCTGTGGGTTCTTCTGCTCTGCCTCTTCTACTAGCTCACGCAGGGGCGAGGGCGTTCCGGCGTGCTCGGCCATGCCTGGAGATTCGGGAGGCGATCCCGGCTGTTGGGAATCCGCTGTCTGTTGAGCTGTCCCCTTGAGTGGAAGCAGCGCCACGAACAAGGCCGCACCAATTAGAGAAATACGAGCACACCCGAAGAGACTTCGGGACGAATAAGTGGATTGCATCTTTCCTCCGCATCACAAACACAAGTTTGTAAGCGCACGAACGTGCGGACGCACGAGTGCGTTAGCTGCTCAGAGGAAGGAAGATCAGATTCTTAGGACGGTTGTGGCTGGAGACCCTAGTCCTGGCGGACTATGTGTGCAGGAAACACGCGATGACCATCGTGCGAGCGAGAAGTACGCGTCGGTTCGAGCGGTGAGGGGAAGCGCGTGAAACAGAACCAAGCTGACATGGTCCAATTGCGAAGAGGCGGTCTTCAGAGCGTGAAAGCCCGCTGGCGTGGCGGTTACCTTACAGCAAGGATGGGATTTCGCCATCCCCATGTCCCCGCATTGCCCGGCCATCTTCTTGCAACACTCGCGCTCGGCCGATGTCATTGCTGCACCCGGCAATACGCACGCCGCGACCGGCAGCGCAGCCAGCATCAGCGCCAGAGCGGAAACACCGAGTTTGATCAACCGTTTCAGCATCACCAGTCTATCTACCGCTGATAGTAAGACGCAACAGGCGGGAAAAGGTTTCAGCTTACCTCCGTCACGCGAATCGAGCCGAGACCTCGGAAAGGGAGCGGATCAGCTACGAGATCGACAAAGTGAGGTTGTGGGAAGTTTGAGGGCCAGCTTTCGGGCAGCTGGGGCTCCTGAAAGCAGGCGAATGCCGCTGCCTCTCGGCAGTGGCGTTCGTGGTTGCGGGGGGGCGGATTTGAACCGGCGGGGTTATGATCTGACTCACCTTTCGATGAGAGTCGGACTCTACCTTCATCCTCTAGAGATGCTCGCCATCCAGCCTAAGTCATTGAAAACTCTCTTTGGGAAATCCTTATTGAGGGTCTAAAAGGGGTTTGTGAAACTCCAAATGTGTCAAGTTTTATTGCAACAAAACTTGACATAATAATTCCTGGGAGTTCATACTTGCGATGTGGGATCAAAGCCAAAAACGCCACGTCGATCACCTCTCATCATGGGATTAATCCGCCGACGTATCGAACAAGGTGGCGAACGCTTGTGGCGCTTCGAGGACTTTCGCGGCCTCACGTTTTCGGCAGTTGCACAGGCTCTTTCCCGTCTAACGCGACAAGGAGCCATCGAGCGTCTCAGTAAGGGTGTCTACTACCGTAATCGCGAGACCACCCTCGGCAAAAGCAGGCCAAACCCGGCGTCGATTCGCAATCTGGCCTTACGGCGGAACACGATGTTTCCCTCGGGCATTGCCGCTGCCAATCTCCTAGGATTCACCACACAAATACCGAAACAGGGTGAGATCGCCACCAGTGCTCTCAGTCTTCCGAGAAAGCTCGTCGGCAAGGACACCCGAATTCATACTCGACGACCGCAGGCTTGGGCCACTCTGTCCGAAACAGACGCTGCTTTGCTGGACTTCTTAAGACACGGCGCTGAGTTTAGTGAATTGAGCCCGGAAAACACAATCCGAAAGTTGACGACCCTGCTGTCCGAACGAGGACGCCTCGGTCGAATTCTCACAGTTGCAGATTCCGAACCCCCCCGTGTTCGGGCCATGCTTGGCGCACTCGCCGAGCAACTGGGCAACAATCGCAGGGCTTTACAACATTTGCGAGCTTCTCTGAATCCACTGTCTCGATTCGATTTCGGGACACTCACCGCATTGCCTAACTCCTCCGCTTGGCAAGCCAAGGAGAAACGGTAGCTTGCGACTCTTTGAGCATGCCGATTTTGAACAGGCGATCCTCCGCGCTGCGGAACACTTCCGCGAGCGCAAGCTGCGTCCGGCGATTATTGAGAAGGACTATTACGTCACCGAGGCCCTTCGCTTTCTCGCCACAACCAGCCGCGACAAGATCATTTTCAAGGGTGGTACGAGCCTCGCCAAAGGATGGAACCTAATTGAGCGATTCTCGGAGGACATTGACATCTTTCTCGATCCGAGAGCATTTCAGCCAGCACTGGGAAAGAATGCCATCGACCGGGAGTTAAAAAAACTTCGTGACGCCGTAGGTCGGCATCCTGCGTTGTCGTTTGTTCAAAACGAGAGCCAGACCATCGGCGGCTTCGGACGCAACGATCGCTTCTCCTACGCCCAGAGATTCGGCGGCCCAGGTGAGGTTGCTAATCGCGTCCTTCTTGAAGCCGGAACCGCTAGCGGGCGCGAGCCATCCGCGGTCATCGAGTTGTGGTCCTACTTAGGTCAATATCTGCATGAGAACAAACTGTCACTCGGTGCCGAAGACGAAGGATCATTCCCTCTTCGCCTCCTGCATTTTCGCAGAACGTTTGTTGAAAAAATGTTCGCCATCCATAGTAAAGTCGAACTCCTCAAGCGCGACCGCCAGGCTCTCGGTAGCTACGCCCGGCACTAATATGACCTGTATCAACTATCCGGACACCCGGAAGTCCAGACCATGCTCCGCTCGACCGAATACGCCACGATCAAAGCGGACTACGACCAGATCAGCCGAAGGTATTTCCCCAAGAGCTATTTCTTCCCGGAAGGCATGAGTTTCGCGCGGAGCGATGCTCTCTTCCCGCAGCCAGCACTTGCGTCCGTCGTTGGCCCCGAATATGAGGCGCAATGTCGAATGCTTTGTTACGGGTCTTACCCGTCATGGGACAATGTGCAAAATCGCTTTCTGGAAATGCGCGACATCCTTTAGTGGCCAACCTATTGGATACCGGCAAGGACGAAGTTGGCTGCGGTGCATCTGGATGCGAGCTGCATCGAAAACGTTCGGTCGGGAAAGCAAACTAAGAGTCACCTGTTGACATCTTCCGCCAGCGGACTCCGCAGTCAATGCCGGGCGCATTCCGTTCTCGGAACATTTCCATTCGTGCGTATTAAACCAGAGCATGAAGCGTCGCACATCGCAGCCACAGTGACAGCCAAGTTACTTGACCAAAGGGGAGCTTTCTCCACTGCTGGCCAGTGCATTACCGCTTCTCCTCCTTTTGTTAACTCCTCCAGCATTCCCTACGGTGTCTCCCCGGAACTGAACCATACCCTTTTCGAGCTTCAGCTTTCTCTTGTGTGTCAGAGGTGTGCTCAAGCCGCGCACCGGCAGCCCGTTGAGTTCTATTTCAGCCTTCCTCTACCGTCGCGCGAGCCAGCATGGCGTCCTTGAACGTGAGGGCAACGGTTGGTCCCCTTCGAACATTACTAACCAGCGCGGGTCGGAAACACGCCAAGCAGGTGCCACCCTTGTGCCGAACGCTCGGATAGACAATACCAGGAGAACCTTCTTTTAGCAGTTCTCGCGCTAGGAGTTGCGAATTCCGATGGCTGCCCGGATCGAGGTACTTCGCAAATTCGCTCTCACCTCGAACGTCATGGAAATCAGCCCGGAAGTCAGCCAGATAATCAGCATAGGTCACGACCTCTTCGTCCCGCCAATTGATCTCCTGCAATTCTTGGGCTTTGTGAAAAGCCACTTCAGCCTGAGAAGTTTCCAGAGCGAAGGCCGCGTACCACGCGCCGCGATCTGCTAGATTGAATCGACTGCCCAAAGGGTGTGCGTGAGTGAAGGCAGCGTTAACGATGTGTGCGTAGGATATGCCAAATACAAGTTCATGAACACTGATGCCGGGCAGGAGACCCGCTTCACCGAGCAATCGATCGTTGGTGACACCCTCAAGCTCGAGCAGGCGATCCAGATCTTCATCGTCTACGGTCAGGCGGGCCAAAACGCTCTCGCCCTCGCCAATGTATTTGGTTGGAATGAGGCGATGTGTATCGTCCCGTCGCAGGGCCGTCGTGCCGGGCAGCTTCAACGACCGCCTCTACGAGCATCGACTAGCTGACGCACCCTCAGCATTGCCGGAACGCCACCCTTCGTCATATACGTCAGTGGCGTTTCTCCGCCGAATATCGGATTGGTGTTCGGCAAGGAGATCCACGCGTCGGCTAACCGTTCGCTGTACAGGATGTTCAAAGCCTTGAATATCCCCAGGGCTAGAGAAACTCGCGTGAGCTGGTCCTGGTCGAGCTTCTTTGTTTTGCCCCCCTTTAGATTATAGAAAGCTCCATTTGAAATTCCCCCCAAGAGCTGCCGGGCATCCTCGTCCCGCAACTTCCAGGAGCGGGTGAGCTTGAAGAATCCCTTGATGGCCGACGGACTCAGACGAGCTTGAACCTCTTTCTTTGAGAGATCGACTGGAACGTCCCAAGAGAATCCCGCGATCGGCCCTTGCAGAGTCGCCGATGCTCCTGTAGGCATTTTAGCCCTCCATTTAAGGAGTATTATACGTCCACATATGGACGTAAGCAAGCTTCGACTCTTCTCCCGCCACGGTCTCTCTAAGTAATTGAAAACACAAGGTCGGCCAGCCTCCTTTCTGAATCGCTGACAACCCCTGCAAACGCTGGAAGCGTGCCTCATTCCGGAGAAAGGAGGAACATTTATGTCCCGCAAAGTTGGTCAGATCATCGCGCGAGGCGAGCGAAGGTGGCTCGTTCGCGTTTATCTCGGGCGCGATCACGAAACGCGAAAGCGCACCTACTACAATCGAACAATCTACGGCTCTCTACGGCACGCACAGGCGTACCTAACAAAAAGGTTACACGAACGAGATCTGTCCCGCGGTGTAGAGGGTCTCCAGGTCACAGTGGACGAATTCTTGGATCACTGGTTGAAAACGGCCGTGAGACCTAAAGTCCGCGCAAAGACATATCGAGACTACGCTGCCATGCTGCATAGATACATCCGCCCAGCAATCGGTGCAAGAATCTTGGCCTCGCTCTCGCCTCTTGAAATCCAGGCCGCATATCAGATCATGATCGAGCGGAAACTCTCGGCACGAACGGTTCGATATGCGCATGCCGTTTTGCGGGCTGCAATTAGGCAGGCTATACGTTGGCAATTCCTCCTCAACGATCCAACGCAGGGAGTTGAACTTCCTCGTGAGCAGTGCAGAGGAATGTCGGTGCTGACGACAGAGCAGGCTCGATCGTTTCTCAGGACTGCATCGCATTCCCCACAAGCGTGCCTTTTTGCTGTGGCCCTCACGACCGGAATGCGGCCCAGCGAATACCTCGCCCTCTGCTGGCGGGACATCGAAGGGAGCAATGCGGGCTTACCATGTTCCACATGTATGACTGAATGGGTTAGGTCCCTCCTGCTATACCGACGGCTTTTTCGCCCACGACGGGTGAGAATGGAGCACCCGTTCCAGCCGTAACCTCGGAGCCTAACAGCATCTTTGACCCCTTCTTTCTTGACGATACTTACAGAGGTTCGCATCTGCTGACCTTACCATTCACCCTAGCCCCGATCCGCCTTGATGCTGGCAGAAATACCGGCCCCTCGCGGTTTCGGTACCCGCTTTTGACGGCGGAGGGATACATTATCCGAGGGCTTCTAGACGATTCGTTTCCGACCCGCCATACCTCGTAGGGTACTGCCAATGGGATGGCAGGTCCGGTCGGGTGATACTCGCCGGACGATCACACATGCAGCTTCATGTCGCAACCATTCGAAAAAGCCGTCCGCGGGAATAAGACATCGACGCCGCTGGAGTGCGTCGCGGAAGGCGGGTTTTTCCGCAGCAAGTTCAGACATCGCGTTTATGGTTCTCAAGCCGAACGATTGATCTTTCGCCCAGTAGGGAATGAGACCCCACCCACCGCATGAGCCCGAAGGTGCGTTGCGGCTCCTTGGGTGCTGGCGTATTGCGGCGACCTGCTGAGTGGGGGCGATGTTCCAGCGTGGCTGCCAAGCAGGATCTTCGTCGAGGCTGAAGTGATCCCGCAGGTAGCGCTCCTTTGCCGTGAGCCGATAGCGTCCGCACATGATCGTCACTTTAGCAGAATCGAAGGACAGATCTGTCTCGCATGATCACCTTATTGGCTGAGGATGACTTTCGCTATATATTCGCCTATGATGGTGGCGTGACAAGTGAGCTGCGTTTATCAGGACCAATCCGAAGGCGTTACTTCCGGGTAGCCCGACATCGGCTAAGAAATGCGAAAGCCTTTCGGATCGGAGCAGAAAGCCGTTTGAGAAGAGCGTTATCTCCCACTTGTGCCATTTGACCGGCAGTTTGCAGCCGAATGACACAAATGGGAGTCCTTTTCGTACTAGCGAATTAGTCGTCAGAGTGTATGGGACGCAGGTTGTGCTTATATACAGTCTTTCCTACTGCCCTTCCCAAGCGCTCGGCCGCGACCTGATCCGTTCGAAAATGTATCCCGCCGTATACACGCGCGTCAGAGATGTCATCGGTAATCTGCTTAAACGAAGTGTATTTCAAGACGATGGTGGGCACCGCAGAATTGGTCAACGTGATCGAAAATCCATCATCGCCGTAAATGCGTCTCATTACCGCCGCCGCGCTGTTGCCCGCACTGCCGTGGTTTGAGGGATAGCTTGGGAAGCAGGGAGTCGTGATGAATGGGGCCCAGTTGGGATCACCCGCGGTGTTCGGGTTGCCGTCCGTGTTGCCCCCATGGATTGCCGTTTCAGGGCGCCAAAAGTTGTAGGTGTATTTGTTGAGGAATGACGCCACCAAGCTGTCACTCATCGCCATATTGATCAGGGCCAGAGCACGCGCATTGCCCGAAAGCGAGCGGCCCTGTGCCGTTGCGACCTGTTCCGCGGCCTGATTAAACACCTGAGTTGGCGACGAAGCCGCATAGAACAGGGCGACATTCGCCCGATCTTGAGGCCGCTGTGTGCTATCGACACTGCCCACCGTCATCACTTCGTTGTACGCCCGGGCATACCTGTCGCTAGTGAGCGCGGGTGGCGGATCAAGGAGAAAGTTGCTCGCGCTCGCGATGCCGAACGGAGTTACGTTCTGCCATTGAAAGCCGGTCCCGACCGCGACTCCATTGACAACCGGGCAACTCGGTGTTGCCTGCCATGCCCCTGGAACAGGCGGACCGGGTGTGTAGAATTGCGGAGGTGACGAGCCGTCGTTAGCTCGTAGCGCGATCATGGCCGCAGCTGCGGCGTCTCCCGTTGCGATGCCATCGGTCTTGGCTGAGCCGTCCGGTATGGACTCCATGGAGTTCGTCCAATCCGCATAAAGCGTCGGCTGGCTGGCTGGAAAGTAGGTGCTGAGCACCTGGTACGCAGCCTCTATCGCTGCTGCATCGGGTGAGGCGCCCGGCGGCGCACTGATGGTCCCAAGATACGGTTGGTACTTGTGTGTAATGGAATTGACCGCTTCAAAAACGGCGAGTTGTACGATCGCCGCGTAGCGTGCCTGGGCGAAGGGATTCTGTTTGTTGGCGACGGCTGTGTTTACCGCAATGGCATTCCAGTCCAAAACGGCATCAGCTCTTGCGGCTGTCGATCCAACTACAAGACTCAGCATCAATACGCAAAGGAGCTTGGAAATCTTTTTCATCGCTTTTGTCCTCCATCCGTTTCATTTTTCGTCCCGCCGATCGGTCGACGCGAGCGCAATGATTGCGATGCACAACGGGAATTGTCCATAGCGGAGCGTGTGTCGGAGCGTTATGGTTTGTGTCGCCCCAAGCACAAGCACGGTTTGCACTTACGCCCCCTGTTCTCGATGTGATGTAAAATCATCCAATTTCGTTTGGGCGTGCCATGACCTCACAGCCGAGTGGAGTGCAGCAATCGATCCGGTTCGGCGAAGACTTCGCGCTTGATCTTCGTCCCAGAAGGCTGCGCCACGGCAGTCAGGTATTAAAGCTGGAACGTATCCCGCTCGAAATCCTTGTTCTGCTCCTGGAGCACCGGGGCGAGATCGTCAGTCGCGAGAAAATCGTGGCCAGGGTTTGGGGCAATGATGTTTTCCTCGACACGGATAACAGCATCAGGGGCGCAATCCGCAAAGTCCGCCAAGCTCTTAAAGACGACCCCGAAACCCCGCGGTTTATCCAGACCGTGACCGGACGAGGGTATCGATTCATTGCGCCGATTATTTCTCCCGAAGAAGAACACACTGCGGAGCCACCCATACCTGAGGCATCAGTTGTCTCCACAGGTACGCAGAGTTTCGTTTCGGAGCCAGATAGCTGGCCGCAAGGCGGCAGCCTGGGCCTGATGGACCAAGAACAAGAGCGGACAACGGGGCAGGTACCGGGCACTGAAACCGCCGGTGGACAGGTACATCGGCGTGCGCGGACGTGGCTTTTCGTTGGGTTAGCTTCGCTGGCAGTGATGTCCATTCTGTCACTCCTCGCATTTTGGAGCTGGCGAGGTTCGCGCGTCCCGGCCGTTTTCCAGCCCAAGACAATCTTAGCTGTGCTGCCGTTCGAGAATTTGAGCAGAGATCCTGATCAAGAGTTCTTCAGTGAGGGGCTGACTGAAGAGATGATCGCTCAGGTTGGGAAATTGAATCGGGATCGACTCAAGGTGGTCGCACGGAGTTCTGTTGCAAAGTACAAAGGGAGCACGCTGACCGCGAAAGAAATAGGTAGAGAACTGAACGCTGACTATCTTGTCCAAGGCAGCGTTCGACGCTCGTCGGACCGCGTACGCATCACTGTCCAGCTCATCCAGGCACGTGATCAGACCGACGTTTGGACCGAAAGTTACGACCGCGAACTCAAAGATGTGCTGGCCGTGCAGGACTCCGTCGTGCGAAGCATCGCAAGCGAGATTCACATCGCTCTTACTGGAGAACAGGAAAGGCGTTTGGCTGCTCCGCGGAAAATAAGCCCGGAAGCGTACGAGGCGTACTTGAAGGGTCGCTATTACTGGAACAAGCGAACCGGCGAGAGCATGCAGAAGGCGGAGCAATATTTCGAGCAGGCGATCGACAACGATCCCACGTATGCGGCAGCGTATTCGGGACTGGCAGACTGTAACAGCGGACTGACGTGGCACGGATTTAAGTCCCCGGCCGAGGCGCTCCCGAAAGCTTACGCCGCGGCACGCAAAGCGATCGAGATCAATCCAGAATCGGCTGAAGCCCATGCGTCCCTGGGCCTTGCTATGACCCATCGTTGGGATTGGACCGGTGCGGAGGCCGAGTTCAGGCGCGCTCTGCAGTTGGATCCCCAATACGCAAACGCGCACCACTGGTACGGAGACTACCTTTCCATCAGGAGCCGCCATGGCGAGGCACTTGCAGAAGCGAAGCGTGCACTAGAGCTCGACCCCCTTAACCTCATGATCAGCACGTGGGTGGGACTCCGCTACTACATGGCACGTGACTACTCCCGCGCAATCGATCAAAATCGAAATTCCGTTGAACTGGATCCGAACTTCGCTGCCGCTCACCTTCTGCTCGGAGAGGACTATCGTGGGGCAGGGTTGCACAGCGAAGCTGTTAACGAGTTGAAGAAAGCGGCAAGTCTGTCAGGCGACAGCCCACTCTATACCGCGCAAGTCGCCGTTGCCCTTGCAGTTGAAGGACGGAGTGGCGACGCACTCCGAATCGCGCACGAACTGGAAACGATTTCGAGGAAGCGTTACGTTTCCCCTTACGGCTTGGCTCAGATTTACGCAGCGTCAAATAAGAATGAGGACACATTCAAATGGCTGCAAGCCGCCTATGAAGATCACGCTGTTTGGATGGGATACCTCGCAGTCGATCCGATTTTTGACCGATACCGCTCGGATGAGCGCTTTAAGGATCTTCTCCGGCGCGTAGGCCTGCACTGACTTTAGGAAATCTCGCCCTCCGCTCAACGTCTAAAGCTGAACAGATTCCAGATATTCTGGTCGATGATCGGTTACCCGGAAGTGATAGGAAGCTGACTTACGGCGATTAGTAATGGGAAGTCTTAGTGCTGTATCTGAAGCGCCCCCGAGCGAAGAGCTGGGAGTTGAGACGCTGTGTAGGGGGCGCTTCAGATACAGCGACTTGAAGGAAGCCGCCCCGGGGGACTATGGGATTTGTATCCCGATGAGCCGGTGGTTGTCCTTTGCAGGATGGGGCTTGCTGTCGGTGCGCTTCGGTTCCAGTTGCTGGTGGCAGAAAGAATGGTCGTGGGCCGGCACGTCAGAGAGTCTGGAGGGCACCACCATACAGCATTCTGAGGAGTGGGAGACAGAGAAGCAGTGTACGCGCCGAAGCACGAGCAAGATTCGAGGCTGGAGAGGTGGATTCATGCGGCGCATCGGCTGAGAGGAGGCGGGGATCGGAGGAGAAGTTGCGCGGCGGAGAGGCGCTCGACAACCTGCATGATTCCGCCGCAGAGGGGACAGTTCCATGTTGAGTGAGCGGGGAGCGTGGTCAGCGAAGGGGCACATACTGCCGGCTGATCGGATGGCTGGAGCAAGCGCAAACAAAGCGGAAGGAATTCTGCTCGCCGCCGGTTGGCGAGGAAGCCGAAGTTGCGGATGCGCATAAACCCGCGCGGCAGCAGGTGCAAGAGGAAGCGGCGCAGGAACTCATCGGCAGTTAGAGTCATGATCCTCTTCTTGTTGCCGTGAGCGGAGTCGCGCCAGCGAAAGCTTACGTTGCCCTCGGAGAGAGCAACCAGCCTGCTGTTGGAAATGGCAACGCGATGGGTGTAGGCACCGAGATATCGCAGCACATGTTCCGGCTCTCCGAAAGGCCGCTTGGAGTAGACGACCCAATCGTGGCGGAACAGTACCCGCAGCCACGAGGCGAAGGCTCGCGGCTGCGCAAGCGGTAAGAGATGTCCGTAGAACTGGAGTGCGCCGGACTGAAAGGCGTTCTTGAGCCCGGCGATAAACTTGCCGCGGAAGACACGACTGAGTACTTTGACGGGAAGGAAGAAAGATCGGCGCGAGCAGATCCAGCGGGAGTGGTCCGGAGCGAGACCGCCGGCAGCGAGCACGCAATGGACATGAGGATGATGTTGCAGTCGCTGGTCCCAGGTATGGAGCACGCTGAAGAAACCAATCTCGGCTCCCAGGTGGCGTGGATCGCGGGCGATCTCCAGCAGAGTTGCAGCACTGGCGTGAAACAGCAGGTTATAGATCAGCCGTTTGTTCTGCAGCGCGAGCGGAGCCAGTTCCCGCGGCAACGTGAAGACGACGTGGACGTAGCTGACGGGCAGCAACTCCCGTTCCCGCGCTTGGAGCCAGCGCAGGCGGGCGTTGCCCTGGCACTTGGGACAGTGCCGATTGCGACACGAGTTGTAAGAGATGGCAGTATGTCCGCAATCTGAGCACTGATCGCGATGTCCACCCAGCGCTGCGGTGCGGCAGCGTGTGATGGCCAGCAAAATCTTCTGATGCTGCCAGGTGATCCAGCGGCGACTGCGCTCAATAAACAACTGCCCCGCACAACGAACGATGTCGGCCACCTCCAGAGGAGGCCGGTTCATGCGCTCTGCGTCTTCTCTCCTTCTCCTCGGATGGTGAGTGCATCCAGCGGGCTGCCGGTGGCGCTGAGATGCCGCCGGGAGAGGTGCAGATAGATCGTGGTTTCCTCCAGGTCGCGATGCCCCAGCAGCATCTGAATGGAGCGCAGGTCGGCACCGGCTTCGAGCAGATGCGTGGCAAAGCAATGGCGCAGCGTGTGGGGATGAATGTGCTTGTGTTCAAGCCCAGCGCGTTGTGCGGCGTTCTGACAGGCAGTCCACAGGACCTTGGTTGTGACCGGATAACTTGCGGTATGCCATCGGTTGCCGGGAAACAGCCAGTTCGTTGGCTTGTGCCTGAGCCCGCGCCAATAGACGCGCAGCGCATCGAGCAACTTTGGGCTGAGCATGACATCGCGGTCCTTGCGACCTTTGCCGCCCCGGATATGGATGACCATCCGCTGGCTGTCGATATCGTTGATCTTCAGGTGTGCCACTTCTGCGCGACGTGCGCCCGTGGCATACAGCGTCATCAACAGGATGCGATGAAAGGGAAACTCGGCCGCGTCAATCAGACGCGTGACTTCGTCCTGGCTGAGTATCTCGGGCAGGTGCAGAACCTTCTTCGGATACGGCGTCTCGGCAATGCTCCAGCCTCTCTTCAGAACCCGAATATAGAAGAAGCGTAAAGCAGCCAGCCGCAGGGTCACAGTGTTCGGGCTGAACTTCAACTTAGTGAAGAGCGCTGCCTGATACTCGCGAATGTGTTCGGGGCCAAGCTGATCGGGTCGGCGGTGGAAGTAGCGACTGAAGTGCTCGACCCCGTGAAGGTACGAGCGGATGGTTGAATCGGCGAAGTTGCGGCGTCTTAGTTCTTCCAGCATGAGCTGACGTAGATGGGTCACAGAGAGTTCCTCCTCTGCGACACAAA
>JBAVQD010000158.1:0-10358 GCA_049693675.1 Candidatus Sulfotelmatobacter sp.
GCTTTCTTGTCGGCTGCGGCTTCTTCTTCCGGAATATGTTTGAAGCCCAGGTTGTTGTAGGTGGAATCGTCAGAGAACAGCATGCGATCGTTGAAGGCATACTTGCTGCCCAGGTTGTGGCCGAGAACGATGTGTGCGAGTTCATGCGCGAGCACGGCGGCCAGGCTGGCCTCGTCGGGAAGCACGTCGATTAATCCACGGCTGATCACGATGGTATTGCCCACGCTGAAAGTTTCGAGAGGCGCCGTGAGCAGCACGCGAGTCCGCACCGGACGCGGCAGGTCGATATTGTTGGTAACTTCAAGGTTGTTGACCACAGTCTGAAGAATGTGATCGACATCGCCTTCGGGCGCCAGCAATCCAGCGCTGGTGAGCCGCTCGACGACGTTATCTTCCGCTTGCTGCTGCCAAACTCGCTCGGCCTGCAACGGGGAAGCATCTTGCGTGGTGGCGCTTTCATCCTTCACGCTGTCGACTCGAATCTGCGTGAGTTCGTCGTCCTTGCCTTCTTTTTTCAGGTCGTAGCCCCAGATGCGGGTCTGCGCCTTGAATGCGATCTTGTTTTTCACGCCCGCGCTGAAGTCACCCTCTTCGCTGTAGATGTAAGCGGGCACCCAGTAGCCAGGGATCAGGTTGAGGCGCCAGCTATCCATGTGGAAAAAGTAGGAATTGCGTGGAGCGGGGTAGTACGTTCCATTCAGCCGGACGATGTTGAAGTCCTGATCTTCCACCCAGAGGCGGCCCAGGAAGCGTCCTCTACCCGCGTTTTTCTTGGGTGTGACGTCAAATACGAGGCAGCGGACGTCGCCGAGAAATTCGCGGCGAACGTAATGAAACTCGTAATGCTCACGATCAAAATCTGTGCGATCGGCGTAAACCATCCAGGAGAAACCGATGGGCTGGTACTCGACCTTAAAGAGCTTGTTGAAGCCGCCCATCAGGCGCGTCTCCATGCCCTTGTCCTGCTCCTTCAGATAGTCTTTGCGGTCGACGGTCTCGCCCATATCTAGGCGTCCCAGAAAATAATGGTCGCCGCTGGGAACCGGGCCGAGTTGCGGATCGGCGGTAAGATTCTGCAGATAGGTCTCGACTACAGGCGTCCGCTGCGCCAGAGCTTTCATCAGGCCGTGCTCGCGCTCGATGAAGCGGTCCACGACCTGATCCATGGTTGTGGGCGCCGGTAGGGCCGAAGGCGTGGGCGCTGGTGCGGTTCCCGCCGACGCCTGAGACTGCGAAGCAGACGGTTGCGCCTGCGTCGGTTGAGCTTGCGCCGGTGCGGTCGCGTCCGCTGGCGCAGAGGGCTGAACATTAGCCGGCTGCTGTGCAGCGGCGCTCACGGAGACTAGCAGAGCGGCGGTGAACATCCAATTTAAAGTGCGCATGTCTTTCTCTCCAGATTTCTTAATACCGTTTCTTAAAACCGTCTCTTAAACCAGTGCGTCTTCGTGCAGTTTGGTTCGCACGTCCCAGGCCGCGAACCCAAACCTTTGGACGAATCCTTCCGTGCTTCCAAACCTTCAATATGCCAACTGAAACAGCACGTGCACCACTGCGGTCGAATCCACCGGCTGTCCCATGCGCAGAGCGGGCTTGAAGCGCATCTTGTTCGCTGCTGCAATGGCTGCTTCATCCAGTCCGTGCCCCAGGCCGCGAACCACGCGATTCACATGCAAAGTGCCGTTCGCGGAAAAACTCACTTCCAACAGAACTTCGCCTTCCAGCCTCAGATTCCGGGCATCCTCGGTATATACGGGCTGCGGCTTGTACGTGATTTCAACCGGATTGGTGGCCGGACCCGAGTCCAGTTGTGCGAGCTTCGGTCCGCCGTGCACCACCTGTTCGGCGCCGAACCCGCCGGTAGCGATTCCAGCCCCGTTGCTGCGGCCATCGCCTTTGCCACCGGTGGCAATGCCGTTGCCGAAATCGGCGCTGGCTACGGTGCCTTTAATGCCTTTCGCTCCGCCTGATCCGTTGCCCTGTCCGGGACCGACAGGCATGTCAAAGCCGCCGGCCTGCGCCGCATAGAGCTTGGCGCCTTCCTTGCCCGTGCCCTTCAAACCGTTCGGATCGCCAAAGCCTCCGGTCTGGACTTTTTGCACCGCGGCGTTCACCGTGGGCGCGACCGAACTTCCCGAGAAATCTCCCGTATGCAAGAGTTGTGGGCGCGCTCCTCCCGAGGTCATCTTGAGCTGAGGAGCGGCGAATGTGTTCATCACAACCTTGGGCGCTTCCACCGGTTCGGGCGCAGTAATGTGGCGAACCTCGTGTGGAACGACCAGCTTCGGCTGCTCGAAAACCGGCGCGGGAGGCAGCAGCTTCACCTTCATTAACGGCTTCCGCTCGACCGGAACATGCTCCGGCCGCAACGCGGGCATAGGGATCAATGACGTCACACGATACTGCTTCAGTTGAAGCCGATCCGGAAACAACATGCCGAGATTGATCAGCAGCAGAGCGAGCAGTACGACAAAGCCGTAGCTCGCGGCCAGCGCGCGCCGATCGATCTTGCGCTCCGGCAAAATCCCGAGCTGAAAACTGTGTCCGGATGAAGCTTGTTCAGGCATAGCTATCAATCGACTCCATGAGAGACCAGGCCGAGGGAGCGGACCGGGATTAGAGATTTCACAGTAAGGGAAAAAGGACAGGGGGGAAACGTGTCCACGGCTCTTGACCTAAGGTAACCGGGGAGGGACACGGATGGGAATTGGGGCCAAAACCGGCTAGGGACGAGTTGTTCGTTTTTTGTAAGTTATCGGCAGCTCGCCAGGCAGGGGGCGTTTCTCGTTTGATCCTTCTTAGCGCTGACATTTGAAATAGATAGCCCGGTTGCGACCGGGGGGTGAGGTTCGGTTTTCGTAACAAGATTAGGAATTTGTCGAAACTCCGACGAATTGTGGCAGAGTTTTTTTCGCGCCGAACCCTCCGAGCAAGAGATCCTCCGGGACAATGAAACCAGCAGGAATCAGCCACATTTGTCCCGCATCTTTCATGCTCGTCGAGGGTTGGGCAGCATTCGCGCACTATGACACGTTGGAGGTATGAATGCGTATCCGGACAATCCCATTATTAGCATCGATGCCGCTGTTTTCGGCGTACATGGTGTTGGCCCAGACCAAAACCTTGCTTGTCGACGAACCGCTTGGCGCTGATCCCGTAAGGATAGTCAAGGTGATGGAGGGCTCCACGGAGTTGAAGAGCGACGGGCAGCGCTATGCGAACAAATACGCGTGGGAAGCGACTTTCGATGCTAGGGACGATTGGCTTAAGGATCTTTCCTTCGACGTCAAAAACGTCTCGGATAAGACAATCGTTTACCTCTCGACGGGATGCCACCTCTACGAAACCGCTGACTGGCAGGCTGAAATAGCGAAGCACCAGTCCATTCCTGTTCTCGGTCACACCGTAAACGCCATTGGCCGCCGGCCGGAGGATGCTCTTTATTCGCCACTGCTGGGTCACAAGCTCAAGCCGGATACGAGGGCGCGGTTCCAACTAGCGCCGGGGGAAGACTTCACGATAAACCTTGAAGATCCTGAGGACTACGAGGCCTTAAAATCCTCGATCGAAGAGAAGCAGCCCATGTCCAGCGCTGCTGCCTGCAATGCTGGGATCAACCAAATTTTCTTTGAGGACGGGACGCAGTGGCACGGCCACCGTTACTTGCGGGAGGATCCCGAACACCCTGGGCACTGGATAGCGGTGTCATTCAAGGAGTGGTCCTCCGCTGCGAAAGCCACCGAATAGTTCAGGAAAGGGTGAGGACCAGTGAGACGCCTCGGAGGAATTCAAATGAAAGCCAGCCTGTCATTACTGCTCGCAGTATCCTGCAACATAGCATTTAGCGCGCGAGTCGCTGCACAAAATCCTTATCCCACTGGCTGTTGGGATTTCACCACGGAGACGGTCTACTGCAACGACGTCGATTCCGGCCGGGGGAGTTGCCACGGGTCGCTTATCGGGGTTATTGTTTCGCCCGTCGACGATGACGGCCTCTTTTCTGGACAATTCGAATCGTTGGTTTGTACTGGTGGTACGATTAACTGTCCCGGAACTAACTCTCCGACTTGTCCAACCTGCCCATCCCAGTCAAACTACGTTACCGAAGTCTACAACCCCGGGTGCCTCGGAAGCGGGGGCGGAAGCGGCGGAGATTGCAGCTGCGACGGTACGCCCCCTGTGTGCCCTCCTGAAGAGTGCGATTTGATAAAACGGCCCTTGAGCGGCGGTGGCCCCGACTCAAGCAGTTCCAAAATCGTCCAGGTGGAACGAAACATCTTTGCAGCCGACCACAGGATTGAACTAACTGTCGAGGAGCCGTATCTGCGCCCGGCGCAGCCGACGAAACCACCAGAAAACCGGCGCCCCAGCCAGAATAACCAGCAAGCCGTAGAAGGAATTCGGCCAGTTTTCTCGAAAGGTGTAATAGAGAAGCACCGCCGCGACAGCGATGAACAGTGCGGGGACCAGCGGATATCCGAAAACGCGGTAGGGTCGAGCCGCGTGCGGGTCGTGCCAGCGGAAGATAAAGATGGAGCTGCCGGCGATCATATAAAAGAGCCACTCGGCGAAGATGGCGAGGGAAAAAAGCTGGCGGAAGTTTCCTCCCAGCAGCAGCAGGATAATTGACAGGATCGCCTGCACCACAATTGCCGCCGAGGGCGTGTGATAGCGGGGATGCACGTCTGCGAGGACGCGAAAAAAATATCCGTCGCGCGCCATGGCGAAGGGCACGCGGGCTCCGCTCATAATGGTGCCATTCAGCGTCACCAGCATGGAGATCGCCATGCCTGCCGAAACAATGGCCGCGCCCATGTGTCCCATCACCAGCGCCACGGCATCCGAAGCGGGGCGCGGCGAAGCGGCAATCGCGCTTGCGGGCAGCACGTACTGCACGCCCGCATTCATCAACATGTATAGAACGCCGACCGTAGCTACGCCGGCGATCAGCGCAATCGGAATATTGCGTCCGGGATTCTTGATCTCCCCACCGACCATGTTCAAGTCGTTCCATCCGTCATACGCCCAGAGCGCGGCGACCAGCGCAGCCATGAAGCCGGCGATGCCACCCTTGGCTCCTGCGAACGTGCTGGCGAAGTTGCTCCAGCCGCGGCCGGCGGCGCTCCCCGCTCCACCGAAGCACACCACAACGATGCCGAGAATGATGACTACCTTCAGAACTGTGAATACGAGTTGAAATTCGCCGGCCTTCTTCACTCCCAGATAATTTAGAACGGAAATCAGAATCGCCGCGGCGATCGCGACAAGCTGTCCCCAGGTAATGGCAAAGGGATGGGAATAAATATTTGCCAGCAAAACATTTTCGGAAAAAAAAGAAAAAGCAGAGAACGTGCCCAGAATGCGCACCAGCCCGGTTGCAACAGTAGCGACAGAGGCCGGCTTCGCGATTACAAACCACGTCCAGCCGTAAAGAAAACCGCCGAGTGGTCCGTAGGCGTCGCGGACGTAAACATATTCTCCGCCTGCTTGCGGTTTCATGGCACCCAATTCGGCGTAAGTGAGTGCGCCAAAAAAAGACAGCAGGCCGCCTACGAGCCACGCAAGATACACCAGCTTCGCTGAACCAACCGCCTGCATCATTTCCGCAGGGACTAGAAAAATTCCGCTGCCGATAATCGTTCCCACTACCACGGCCGAGGCGTGGCTGACGCCCAGGTCCCGGGCAAGTTCGGGACGTGGTGTAGTTTGTTGGACTACTTGGGCCATGGTTGGAGGGTGCAAGTATACGTTAGGCGGCAGCGGTAATTCGCAGGGAGATTCAAAAAGCCAACGTCAAAAGATCTCATCGCCGAGGGCACGAAGAAATGCCGCAGAGAACGCGGAGCAATACTACTCGGGCTTTGGGATACTTGCCGCATAACCTATGGCGAATGTCACAATCGTCCCGGTGATGACCCACCACGTCCACGGAACTTGCCAGCGCCACAGGCACAACTCGATACTGAACCCGAACAACATTCCAACCGTAGCTCCGCGTTGGTTGGCCCGCTTGGTCAGCACGCCGAGCAAGAAGACTCCCAGCAGCGCGCCATAGGCAACGGACGCGATCTGCAGTCCAACTTCGACGACGCGTCCCACTTTGTGTAGTGACAAGATCGCCAAGCCAAACAGCAACAGTGCAAAGAAGAAGGTGGCCAGCCGTGAAAGGCGCATTCGTTTCTTCTCGTCGGAATTCGGGCGCAGGCGAAGATAGAAGTCGAGGATCGCGCTGGACGACAGCGAGTTCAGTGCCGCGCTCAAATTCGACATAGCCGCCGCTAGAATCGCTGCAATCAGAAGTCCGGAAATGCCGTGTGGCATCTGTCGGACGATGAATGTCGGATAGATGCGGTCAGGCTTTCCGAAATTTGCCGAGGGCACGCGGTAATAGGCCCAAAGCATTACGCCGACAATCAGGAAAAGCGCAAACTGAAACAAGATCACCACGCCACTCGACATGAGCGCCAGCGTAGACTGCTTCTGCCCGCGTGCGGCCAGCAAGCGCTGAACAATGAGTTGATCGGTGCCGTGGCTCGCCGTGATGAAGGCAGTCCCGCCGATCACGCCCGCCCAGAAGGTATAAGGAATCCAAAGACTCGGAGTGAAATCAAACACCTGGAGTTTGCCCGCGCTCGCGGCGGCCGCGTGGATAGCGCTCCAGCCACCAGGCACGAGATGCAGGATAGTCCAGACTCCAACCAGCGTTCCAGCGACGTACACTGCGGTTTGTACAACGTCAGTCCAGATTACGGCCGCCAAGCCGCCTTCAAACGTATAGATCAGCGTCAATATAGTGATAATCGCAATCGACCATACTTCGCCTGTTCCCAGCGCAATTGCCACCACGATCGACACGGCATAGACGCGCACGCCTTCCGCCGCGGTTCGCGTTAAAAGAAAAATGCCGGCGGTGAGAGAGCGCAGTCCGCGGCCAAAGCGGCGTTCAATCAATTCATAGGCGGTGTAAAGATCACCGCGAAAATAATGCGGCAGCAGTATAAAGCTGATCACCACGCGTCCGAGTAGGTATCCCATTACAACTTGCAGAAAAGCTAAATTCGTATCGTAGGCGAGGCCGGGGACGCTGATGATGGTGAGAGTGCTGGTCTCGGCGGCGACGATCGAAAGGGCAATCGCCCACCAGGGAATATCGCGGCCCGCCAGAAAATAGTCGCGAATCGAACGCTGCCGATTGCGAAAGTGCAATCCGAAGAGGGTGATGCCGACCAGGTAAATTGCAATGATCGCAAGATCGAGTTTGTCGAGGCCCATGCGTTCTGCCGCTGTCCGTTGCGCTGATATTTTCTGGTTTCAATTATGGAGGCAATTCCCAGTAGACGCGAGTGCGTCTTTATAGACGTAGGCTGAGAGTTCACTTAGCTAACGCTCTGCATACGACTGCCTGTGATAGAAATAACCGTGGCTTACTACCTTGGCATTGATGGCGGCGGCAGCAAGACGACATGCGCTGTAGGCGACGAAGTTTCGCTCTTAGGCTCGGCCGTGGCCGGACCCAGCAACATCATTCGTGTGGGAGAAGCGCGGGCGCGGGAGTCACTGCATGAGGCGATACGCCAGGCGTGCGCAGCCGCGAAAATCGATTCGCGTCAAGTGCATCGTGCTTGCGTTGGCGTGGCGGGAGTGGCGAATGAAGAAGTGGCCACTGCCGTTCGCAGGCTCGTTACAGATGTGATTCCGGCGGAAATCGAAGTCGTAGGTGACATGCAGATTGCGCTGCAGGCGGCTCTAGGCGCGGAACCGGGCGTGGTCGTCATAGCGGGCACGGGATCGATTGCTTACGGACGCAATGCACAGGGAAAAACTGCCCGCGCTGGAGGATGGGGATTTGCTATCTCCGATGAAGGTTCGGCCCACTGGATTGGGCGTAGCGCGGTCGCCGCGTTGCTGCGCGTGGTGGATGAATCGGGAGATGAACGAGTTATTCCGCAGTTCTCGCCGCTTTTCTGCGAGATAAAATCCATCTGGAACGTGGAATCGTTAGATCAGTTAGCACGCGCCGCGAATACGAATCCAGACTTCGCGACATTGCTTCCCGCAGTTGTCACCGCCGCCGATGCAGGAGATGAAGTGGCTCGAAAAGTCCTCATCCAGGCGGGCAGGGAATTGACAGACCTCGCCGCTATTGTGGTCCGGTTGCTTTTCCCCGTGGGCATTCTGTGCGATCATGGCGCGACCCCGCTCGCTCTGGTGGGCGGTGTTTTTCGCTATGCGCGTTTGGCACGCGAGAGTTTCTGCGACGCGCTTGGCAAGCTTGATCCGCGGCTGCAGGTTAACCTGAATGTAATCGAGCCAGTCGCGGGGGCGCTGCAGATTGCGCGGAAACTCGCTTTTCGTCAGGAAGCCGGCGTGGAGTAGCTCAGGTTCAGAGCAGTGAACTAGCGTCCGCCGCCGATCTCCAGGATGGCTCCAGTTGTGTACGACGCCGCGGGAGACAGCAGCCAGAGCACGCCTTCCGCTACTTCAACCGGCGTGCCTGCCCTTTGCATAGGAATGGTAGACGCCAAGCGCTCCAGCCGGTCCGGCGCGCCGTTGGCGGCATGCAGTCCCGTTTCGATCAGGCCGGGAGCAACTGCATTTACGCGGATTCCTTCCGTCGCAACTTCGCGCGCCAGTCCAATCGTAAAGCTATCAATCGCGCCTTTGGATGCTGCGTAGTGCACCCATTCGCCGGCCGAGCCGGTGCGCGCGGCGCGGGAGGAAATGTTTACGATGGCTCCGCCAGTCCCGCCGTGCAACGTTGACATCCGGCGCACTGCTTCACGCGCGCACAAAATCGCTCCGATTACGTTGACCGCCATGACCTGCTCGAGAGCTAATGCGCTTACCGAGTCTACGCGCGAAAATCCGCCAGTGATAGCGGCGTTGTTCACCAGGGCTTTGATTGGGCCCAGTTCGCGCTCGGCGGTTTGAAAGAGTGCAATGATATCCTCCTCACGAGCAATATCGGCATGAATCGCATGGGCGCGGCCACCGGCAGAAATAATTTGGTCCGTTACTCTTCGAGCTTCCGCTTCTCCCTTGGCGAAATTAACCGCAACTGAAAAACCGAGTGCACCTGCGAGCTGAGCGATTGCGGCTCCGATTCCGCGGCTTGCGCCGGTCACAATCAACGTGCCAGGTTCGTATTTATTTGGCATGGTCTTATGAAAGATGCGTTAGTTTAGCAAAGCGGAGTACTTGACCACCTTGAACTCAAAACCTTAAAACGCAGAGAACGGAGAGAAACTCCGCAGAGAACGCCGAGAAAGTCGTTGCGGACGTTCTTCGCACTTCACAGCGTGCTCTGCGGACGTCCTCTGCGATCTCTGCGATTAGGATTTGCTATTTTCGGAAGTGATTGCTGATAGCCTCGGCCTGTACCCGAGTAACAACTGCTGACAGAGCTGATGCATCTGCCTGCCGCACGGCCTGAAGGCTGCCAAAGTGCTCGAGCAGCCGTCGCGTAGTACTCTCACCGACGCCTGGAATTCCCATGAGTTCAGTGGAGCGGTCGCGCATCTGACGCCGTTTGCGATGGAAGGTTACGGCGAAGCGATGAGCTTCGTCCCGAATGAGCTGAATCAAATGGAGCACCGGCGAGTGATGATCGAGCACGACTGGATCTTTTTCTTGCCCGTAGACGTAAAGAATCTCCTCACGTTTGGCAATGGCAGCGAGCGGCTGGTTGATGATCTCAAGCACTTCCAGGGCCGCGGCAGCGGCGTGCAACTGGCCGAGGCCGCCATCGATTAGAACCAGGCTAGGCATGGGCTTCTGTTCTTGCTGAAGGCGCTTGTAGCGGCGCGTTACCACTTCGCGCATGGAAGCAAAATCGTCAACGCCCTCTACGGTGCGGATGATGAATTTTCGATAGTCCGACTTCTTCATCTTGCCATCTTCCCAAACCACCATGGAGGCGACTGTCTCTGCGCCCTGGATATGTGAAATATCGAAGCACTCGATGCGCTTGGGCAATTCGGGAAGACTGAGAACTTCCTGCAGCTCCTCCTGAATCGCTTTGGCGTTGGGTTTGAGCACGCGGAAGCGCTGATCGTACGATTGCTTCGCGTTGGTGCCTGCAAGGTCGATCAGCGCGCGCTTGTCACCCCGCTGCGGCACCAGTATGTGAACCCGTGCGGCACGAGGATCTGAACCTGCCACTTGTTCGGAGAGCAGGTCTTCGAGAGTTGCGCGATCCTCGAAATCGACAGGCACGTAGAGATTGCGCGGGACATAGGGCTGGCTGATATAGAGTTGCTTCAGAAGGGCGGAAAAGAATTCGCCGGGATTGAATGGGTCGGCGACTGTGGCAGGAGAAGCCAGCGAGCTTTGCTCGCTTGGACCGCCGGGAGCCTGCCCTG
>JBAVQD010000159.1:0-26073 GCA_049693675.1 Candidatus Sulfotelmatobacter sp.
GTGCAGGGGAGCCCGCACGTGCCGGGGCCGAGCCTGGCTGCGGATGATTTGGCTGCGTCATCGGCGCGGCCGGACGTGGGGCCGCTGCCGCACGCGCAGGTATCACCGGAGCAATGGGTTTCCCCGCCGCGATCGGCTTGGCCGCTGCCACAAGCGTCGGACGTCCTTTGTTCACAGAGGCAAATTGCTGGCGGTTCTGCGCCGCTTCCTGCCGATGCTGCATCTGCGTGGTCATTGGCGGGATGCGCTGTTCGCGCGTGGCCGCCACTTCCGCGGGCAGAGGCTTGCGAGTCACGCCCCCGGGACCGTTATAACTGGCGCGACTGTTGGTGACGTTAACCGTCGTATTGTTGATGATCACCGTATTGGTTATGGTCCGGTTGTAAACCTGAACATTGGTGGTATTTACGTTGTTGACGGCGCGGTTGTAGTCGAAACGGTCTCCGTTCCAGTATCCGCCCTGATAGCCGGCTCCGACGTAACCGAACCCATAGTTGACGCCACCGTAGTAGCCGATGTGGCGCCCCCAGTAGCCGTTGTGGTAGCGGTATCGGCCGCCGGTATAGCCCCAATACCCAGGCGTCCACAGATAACCCACCTCGGGCGGCCGTGCCCATGCTCCCGGCACCCAGTAGTAGCCCTGCGAGGAATAGCTCCAATATCCCGGCGTCCACAAGTAGCCCTCGCCGGGGCATTCCGGCTGCGAGTATTCCGGAAGCGCGGGCGGAGGATCTGGCGCCACAAGTGCCGGCTGCCCATAGCTTGAGTCCTGATCGTCGGCATCATAATCACTGTCGGAATCGTTCCCTGAACTGTTCTGATACTGCTGGTCGCTGGGTCCAGAGGTCTGTGTCTCGCTTGCGGGCGCCAAGTTCGCGGATGCCGCCGCATCCTGGGATTGCGTCTGATCGGGTTGCGCCGGTTGACTTTGAGCAGTGTTGTCTGGCGCCGGGTTCTGGTTGTTGTTGCAGGATGCCAGGCCGAGTGTAAGTCCGATGGATGCAGTTGCCGCAAGAACGAGACAGAAGGCATTGTTTGTCGTGTTCATAGTTTGCCGGACATGTTGGATGCCAAATTTCTGGACGCGGTCAATAATAATTGCCATCGCACCGCAATTAAGTGAAAATTGCTGAGCCATAGACTTTTTGGTGCGAACGGTACAGCGCTATTTTTCGGCCACTGGCAAGATCACGCTGGAGGCAGCATCGCTCGAACGATAAACTTTCTGCGTCGCCCTCACGTAGTCTGAGTCAGTCGCTTTGTAGATGTTGTCCACGAATTTTTGCGGGTTGCGGTCATACAAAGGAAACCACGTGCTCTGCACCTGCACCATGATCCGGTGTCCCTTCAGGAAGACGTGATCGTTGGGGTGTAGGTCGATCTTGTATTCCACCACTTCATTCGGCGGAACTGGTTCTGGCCTGTCCAGACTGTTACGATAGCGCCCGCGCAAAATGTCATCGGCAATCATCAGTTCATAGCCATTCAGCACCGGCCCGGCGCCCTCCTCGGCATCTTCTTCGCTGATCTCTTGATAGTCTTCGGGATAAACATCGATTAGCTTTACCACCCAGTCGCTGTCACTTCCGGTAGTTGAGGCGAACAGATCGGCAACGATATCTCCGGTCACAGCCACATCGTTCGTCAGCGGTTCAGTTTGCCACGTCAGTACATCCGGACGGTGCTCCACAAAGCGCTGATCCTGCACCAGCCAGGTCTTCCAGGCAGGAGCGGGATAAGTGGGTGTGATCGGCCGGTTGCGATACGGAACAGGATTCGCCGGATCCGAAATGTAGGAATCAAAAGCGTCATGCTCCGAGGGTGGTTGGAACGCCAGCTTGCCACCGGAGTGCAGATACAGCTTCTTCTCGGTGATGCCCTTTTTCGGCGGCCATTCCTCGTAACTCTTCCAGACATTCGTGCCGGTTTCAAACGTCAGCGCCTCGGGTTCCGTGAGCGGCTTGTCGTGCAGCCAGTGCGCGAACCACGGAGCGAGGATGCGCGCGCGATAGTAGCGCGAAATGTCACTACCCCAGTCGATGTCGCCCAGTTTGCGTCCCGATTGATCCATCCATCCACCGTGATTCCACGGGCCCGCGACGAAGTAATTCAGATGTTGCGTATCAGTTTGCTCGAGCGTCGCATAGATGCGCGTCGGACCAACGAAATCTTCCTGGTCGTTCCAGCCAGCAACATTGAGGTTGGGCACGGTCGTATGTTTCAAATATGTGGTCACAGCCTGCTGCTTCCAGAAATCGTGGTTGGGATGTTCGACGAAGTTGTTCCATGTCGGCAGCTTGCCATGGAAATATCGCGGGTTCGCATTGGAAACGGCGCCCAGCGCCAGATACCAGGCGTACGTATCGTATTGATCGAACTTGAAGTTGGTATTTTCCTCTTTCGAGGTTTCCAGCAGCGCCGAATATTCAAATCCATAGCTGAGGCGGAAAGCGCCGTTGTGGTGAAAGTCATCGTTAACGAACATGTCGTCGGGGGACGCCTGCTCGCTGGCGGCTTTCAGCGCTGGATGAGGATCAAGCAGAGCTTGAGTCACCAGCCAGCCGGGATAGGAAATTCCCCACATGCCGACTCGGCCATTATTGTTTGGAACGTTTTTGATCAGCCAGTCGATCGTGTCATAAGCATCGGTAGACTCATCGATCGACTTCCTGTTGTTCTTGTCACCTGGCGGCCGCTGCATGACGAACGTCCCTTCAGACTCGAAACGTCCGCGGATGTTCTGTGAAACGAAGATATAGCCGTCTGCAATCAGATCGTCGAACAATCCTGATTCGGTGAGCGAACTCGTATTCTTCGGCACGCCGTACGGAGATCGCACGAACAAGATCGGCAAAGGTGCAGTTGCATTTTTCGGCGCCCGGATAACGGTTTGCAGACGGACGCCATCGCGCATCGGAATCATGACTTCCTGAAACGTGAAGTTTTCCGGCTTGTACTTCGATTGCACTGCCGGAGCCTGACCGAACAAGTGGGCAGAGAGTAACGTGAGCGAGAACAGCACGATTCGTCTTACGAGGATCATTTTATTTATGTCCGAAGTTTGAATGTGCGCCGGAACGGGTAGGGTAGCACGGCGCCAACCACTGGTCACGAAGGCAGAGCTTAACCCAGAGCACAACTCAAGTCCGAGTCCGGTGTCCCGTCTTTATCCGACGATCGGACTAAGACTTAAATTGATAATCCCGTTTTCCATCGAGCAAGTCCTTCAGCAGAGTGCGTGCGTCTTGGGCCGAGAGCTTTTCCAATTGAATTAGCAGCGCCTCTTGACTGGCGTCCGCCGCTGCGGCGTGACGGAGGCCCTGCGGAATCGGAGAACGGGCTTTCAGGCCCAGCGCCTCCGCTTTCTGCACTTCCTGCGCTAGGCTGGCGATCGTCGGCGCTTCAAACACACTGCGCACCGCCAATTCCACTTCAAAGATCCGCCGGATCCGCGCCGTAACCTGCATGGCCAGCAGCGAATGCCCTCCCAGTTCGAAAAAGTTATCCTGTCGCCCTATTCGCCCCAAATTCAGCAAATCCGCCCAGATTCCCACCAGTCCAGTTTCAACCTCACCGTGAGGTGCCTCATAAGTCCGGACGGCATATACATTCCCCTCCGGCACCGGCAACGCCTTGCGGTCCAGCTTGCCGTTCGCCGTCAGCGGCATTCGTTCCATCCGGACATATGCCGCCGGCACCATGTAATCCGGCAACTTGTTGGATAGAAATGCTCGAAACTCTGCCGCTCCACTGGACGGTTTGTTCGCATCAGCGGCCTTATAGTATGCCACCAGCCGCCTTTCCCCAGGCACATCCGCTCGGGCGATTACCGCCGCTTCCCGCACCCCGGGATGCTCTGCCAGCGCTGCTTCAATCTCTCCCAGCTCAATGCGAAAGCCGCGAATCTTCACCTGGAAATCGTTGCGCCCTAAGAACTCGATCGTCCCGTCTGCGTGCCACCGCGCAAGGTCTCCGGTCTTGTACATCCGAGCACCCGTTTCGCCCGCAAACGGATCCGCCAAGAACCGCTCCGCCGTCAGTTCCGGCCGGTTCAGGTAGCCGCGCGCTACCCCGGCTCCGCCGACATACATCTCTCCGGCAACTTCCACCGGCACCGGTTGACGATGTTCGTCCAATATGTAAATCCTTAGATCGAGAATGCGGCAGCCAATCGGGCTTCCCGGGTGTCCCTCGCTGTCAGCGCTCTGCAATGGCCGATAAGTCACGTGCACTGTGGTCTCGGTAATGCCATACATATTTATAAGATCAGTAGGTCGCGCTTCATTTTGCGCGTACCAGGGCTTTAGCGTAGCTACCTCGAGTGCCTCTCCACCAAAGATCACATACCGCAACTGATGTATTCGCTTGCTCGTCTCCTGCACAGCAATCAACTGCCGAAACGCGCTGGGAGTCTGGTTCAGAACCGTTACTCCCGCCTGACACACCAACTTGTAAAAATCCTCCGGCGAATGCACGATGCTCTTGGGAACTACAATCAGACGCCCGCCATATAGCAATGCTCCCCAAATCTCCCAGACGGAAAAATCGAAGGCATAGGAGTGAAACAGAGTCCAAACATCGCGTTCGCTGAAATGGAACCAGGCTTCAGTAGCAGCGAACAGGCGCGTCACATTCCTATGTTCAACCATTACTCCTTTGGGAGTTCCAGTGGAACCGGAAGTGTAGATGACGTAGGCCAGATTGTTAGGGGTGAGGCCGACACTGGCACAGTCGGGGTTGCCGTCGGGCTGATGGCTCCACGCAGTTGCGTCGGCGCTGAGATCGACCAGCGCTACAGCATCACGGAGTCCGGTAAAGAGTCCTTGCAGGTGCCCCTGGGTGAGCAGGGCCACCGGAGCGCAGTCCTCGAGCATGAAGCGAAGACGTTCGACAGGATACGCTGGATCCAGGGGCACATACGCGCCCCCCGCCTTCAACACGGCTAGCAGGGCGACGACCGTCTCCAGCCCACGCTCCACACAAATCGCAACTCGGGCGTCCGGCTTTACACCCAGCCCGCGCAGATAATGTGCAAGCCGGTTGGCTCGCCGATTCAGTTCGACATAGGTGAGGGAGGATTCCTCGTACACCACCGCCGTGGCATCCGGGCTGGTGCGTACCTGCTCCTCGAATAACTGGTGAATGCACTGCTGGCCGGAAAATTCAGCCCTGCTGTCGTTCCACTCGTGCAACAGCTGATAGCGTTCTGACGCAGGGAGAACCTCAAGTTTGCGCACGGCCATGCTCGGCGTTGTCTCCAGCGCGGTAACCAGAGATTCGAGTGCAATCTGCATGTATTCGCAGATTCGTCTCGGATCGACCGGTGCGAGCGTCTGGGCCGTAAGCCAAAACCCCTCGCCGTCTACATCATCTACCGACAGCGTGAAGGGATAGTTGGTCCGTTCTTCAACCCGAATCGTGCAAACACCTTCCCATGCGCGTGCAGAGCGCCCAGCTCCCGGGCTATGACGGTAATTTAAGATTGCAGAGAACAGCGGCGTGGGCGCCGGCACAGCACTGCAACGTTGAGCCAATGCCAGCAAAGCGTGTTCATGGCGCATCAGGCCAGCCAGCAACGCGTGGGTCTGTCGGACACAACTCTCCACACCTTCTTCGCCAATACGAATCCGCACCGGCAGCGTGTTCGTAAACAGTCCCATCACCCGGTCTGAGCCGGCACCCCCCTGCATGCGGCCAAACAAAACTGTGCCGAACACCACATCTTCACGTCCCGAAACTTTGGCGAGTACGCGTGCCCAGGCCAGGTGACACAGGCTGGCCGCGCTTATCCCCAGTTTGCGCGCGCGTTCTCGAACTCGCTCGGCCAGCCGCGTCTCCAGTGCCACCCGCGCTTCCTCGATCCCCGTACCGTCACCCTGTACGTCGGACAATCCGAACGGAGTGGTGGGTTCTGCCACATCTGCCAGCATCTTCCGGAAAAATGCCTCATGCTCTTCTTTGCTGACTCCCAACCGGGCTTGCGCCACGAGGTTTCGAAAGGGCAACGGTGCCGGCAACTGCTCTGCTCGTCCCAGTAAATGCGCTTGGATTTCCTCCTGCATCACTTCCATGGTGGTGTGATCGGCAAGCAGGTGATGCAGCAACTGCATCATCAGCCAGCGATTCTCGCCTTTATCGAATGCAATAAAAGCTCGCAGCAACGGAGCCTGGCGCAGGTCGATGCGGCATCGCCGCGGATCGAATCGTGCATACAATTGCTCGCTTGCCGGGCCGTCAGCCGGATCGAGTTCAACCTGTTGAACCTGTAACACTGCCCTATGCTGGACGACCTGCACCGGTTGGGAGAGACCTTCCCACATCACGGCCGTGCGCAGGATATCGTTGCGGTTGATCACCGACTGCGTAGCCTTCAGATAGGAGTCCAATCGTTCCCGCGTGTCGAAGCTGAGAAGAGTGGCTAACAGGTAAGGGTCGCCTTCGCCGCTCATCAGATGATGAAACAGAATTCCTTCCTGCAGCGGCGCCAGGGAATAGATATCCTGCACGTTCGCCACTCCCCCCGGCACGCTTTCAACCACTTGATCAATCTCGTCCTGGGTAAGCGTTGCGAGTGGCAGCATCTCCGGAGTGAGAGCCGTACACCCTGCCGGAATCCGGTTCGGCGGGATCGCGATGATGTTTGCCTTCGCCTCAACCGTGGCCGCCAACTCAGCCAGCGTCGATGCGGCAAACAGAGCACGCACATCCACCTGCAGGCCTTTGCGGCGCATGCGCTCGATCAGGATCACGGCCAGCAGCGAGTGTCCGCCGAGTTCGAAAAAGTTGTCACACCGCCCGACGCGGTCGAGTTTGAGAACGTCGCTCCAGATGGCGGCCAGTGCAATCTCAATCTCGCCCTGTGGAGCTTCGTAGCCGCGTACCGCGTAAGCATCCGCTTCCGGTGCCGGCAGCGCCTTGCGGTCCAGCTTTCCGTTCGAAGTCAGCGGAATCGACGGCAGCCGCACGTACGCCGCCGGCACCATGTACTCCGGAAGACGCGCCAGCAGAAGCGCCCGCAACTGTTCCGCATCCAACGCTGCTGCATTGGGTGCGCTTGTTTCCACTGCCGTGTAATACGCCACCAGCCGTTTGTCGCCGGCAGTATCTTCCTGTGCGATCACCACCGCTTCCCGCACCCCGGGATGGCTAAGAAGTGCAGCTTCGATTTCTCCTAGCTCGATCCGGAAGCCCCGGACCTTCACTTGATGGTCAATGCGTCCTAGATACTCGATATTTCCATCTGGCAAGAAGCGGGCCAGGTCGCCTGTCTTATACAGGCGCGCACCCGGAGTTCGATCGAAGGGACTCGGAATGAATCGCTCGGAGGTGAGTTCCGGGCGGTCTAAATAGCCGCCGCTAACGCCCGCGCCTCCAACGTGTAATTCCCCCGGCACTCCCACGGGCACGACCTGCATGTGAGAATCCAGCACATACAATTGCGTGTTCGCGATGGGTCGTCCGATCGGAACCCGATTCGATTCGTCCTGCGGCTCGCACCGGTAAACAGAGCACCACACAGTGGCCTCGGTGGGACCGTACTCGTTGTAGAGGGCCGCATGCGGTAATCGGCTGAAATGATCTTTCACCAGAGTTGCGGGACAAGACTCTCCGGCGACGATTGCAACCTGCAGCGAAGCCAGGCGTTCGCTTGGGCTACTCTCAATCAGGGTCTTGTACAGCGAAGGCACACACAGAAGGTGAGACACCTGGTGCGTCTCAATCAAGCGACTGAGGGAGTCCAACTCCCATCGAGACTGGTCGGGAGGAAGAACCAGGGTGCCGCCGACGCTCAGAGTCCAGAAAATTCCTGCCAGAGAGCTGTCAAACGTGAACGATGACAGAAGCAAAAAACTCTTCACCGCCTCGGGATAAAAAGCCATGCGGGCGAATGTCGAATTCGCCAATCCCCGGTGCAGAACCCGAATGCCCTTGGGTTGGCCAGTCGAGCCCGAGGTGTAGATAACGTATGCGGTATTGTCTGGGTTTACCTCGCACGTTGGTGACGAGTGGACCTTATTTGACGCAAAGGGATCAGTATCGATACAGATGATCTGTGCGTGGCCACCAGGCACATGGCTCTGCAACCGCGAGTGCGTGAGCAAAACCGGCGCCTGCGTTTCCGCCAGCATGAATGCAATCCGACTGACAGGATGGGCTGGATCGAGCGGCAGGCACGCGCCACCAGCCTTCAACACACCGAGGATTCCGGTCAGCATTTCGAGGGGCCGCTCAAAATAGAGCGCGACCACCACCTCCGGACCGACTCCCAGCTCTTTTAAACGGCCTGCAACTTGGTTGGCGTGAGAGTCAAGTTCGGCGTAAGTCAGGGACTTGCCCTCAAACACCACGGCTGCGGCCTCGGGAGACCTCTTTGCCTGCTTCTCAAAGTACCTGTGGATTAGCTGTTCGCCCGGCAAGTCAACTTCGGTGTTATTCCAGTCGACCACAATTTGGCGTTGCTCATGGGCTGCCAATAGCGGCAACTCTGAGATTCTCTGGTCCGGATCGGCGACCGTGCCCTCGAGCAGTCTTTGCCAGTGAGCCGCCATACGAACCATCGTGGCAGCGTCGAACAAGTCGGTTTTGTAGTGGAAGCGAGCCAGCACTTCTTCGCTGCGCTCATCTAATTCCAGGGATAGGTCATATTTTGAAGCTCCCGTATCAACGTCCATCTGGGTTAAATGCCAGGCGGGATCGACTTCGGGCAGAGGCGGTTCGAGCGAGAACAGCGCCTGGAAGAATGGATTTCGCCCCGGGTCCCGCTGCACACGGAGCTCGCGAACCAGATGTTCAAAAGGCACACGGTCATGATCCAGCGCTTCGATGGTCAAATCGCGGGCCCGACGGACCAGAGTGCGAAAACTGGGATTGCCAGATAAGTCTGCGGGAAGAACTACAGTATTCAGAAAATATCCCAGCAAGGGCAAAGTCGCTGGACCGTTGCGGCCGGCGGTGACGCTTCCGATCGGAATGTTCTCCTCGCCGGAGTAGCGATAGAGCAATGCGGCGAAACCTGCCAGCAACGTGTGAAACAGGGATACTCCTTCAGACCGGCTCAACTCTCTTAATCGAGTGGTCAGAGCCGCGCTCAAGCGGAACGGGTACATCGAGCCGCGAAACGACTGCGATCGTCCGTGCTGACGATCCGTGGGTAAATAACTTTCGGGCAATGGACCGCTGAGCTTTTCGCGCCAGTATTCGAGGTCCTTTGCGAGAACCTCACGCGTGACGGTCTGGCGCTGCCAACAGGCATAATCGGGGTACTGGATACTCAGTTCCGGAAACGGGGATACCGCACCGGTTGCATAAGCCTTGTAAAGTGTCGCCAGTTCGGGCAGAAGGACGCGATAAATCGCTACCCCGTCGAAGATAATATGGCTGAGCGTCAGATACAGGCGGTGCTCTTCTTCGTCGAGACGGATCAGCCTGGCGCGAAAAAGTGGAACCTGCCCCATATCAAGAGGGACTCTGGCGTCAGCAGTAGCAAGTGCGATGGCCGCCGCGTCGCGTTGCTCTGGCGGAAGACTGCGAAGGTCGGTGACTGGAAGTGAGACGGAAAGATTTTGCTTAACTTCCTGAACCGGTTGTCCATCCACTATTGTGAAACAAGTTCGCCAGGCTTCGTGGCGACGGAGAACCTCGTTAAAGCTTTGTTCCAGGGCGCCGACATTCAATGGCCCCGAGTAATGAATCGTAACCGGTTCGTTATACAGCGGAATTTCGGGGGCCAGCTGCGCGTGCAGCCATAGCTGCTCCTGGGCGTACGACAAGGGAACGGTTTCTCCGGGCTGGCGTCGTGGAATCTGCTCAGCCGCGGGAGGAAGCGCCATTTCACCGCGGAAATATTTTTCCAGCAACTTTCGTTTTGCGTCGGAGTATTCAGATCCCACTTTGTATCGCCTAATTAGAAATACCGAGGTCTTGCTTTGGATCGCTCGCAGCAAACTCTACGGGAAGCGAAGTTAATCCCCGCAGCCCGAGATTGTGACGCCACACCAGCGGACCCTGCGCATTCAGTCTCAATTCAGGCAGCCGCTGCAAAATCGTACTGAAGGCGATTTGGCCCTCCAGTCGAGCCAACGCTGCGCCGAAACAAAAATGCGCGGCCCACCCGAATGCAAGATGCTGATTGTTCTTGCGCGTGATATCCAGTACATCGGGTTCCGGAAATCGTTCAGGATCGCGATTACCTGCGCCCATGACCGCGATTACAGCCTGACGCTTTCGAATCTGCTTGCCTCCAAGTTCGACATCGGACGGGGCCAGTCTCGCGGTGTGCTGGCTGGGACTTTCGTAGCGGAGCAATTCCTCTACTGCGCCCGGAATCAGGGAAAGGTCTGCGCGCAAGCGATCCAGTTCGGACGGATTTCGTAGAAGCGTCAGCACTCCGTTGCCAATCAGGTTTGTGGTGGTTTCCTGACCCCCCACCATCGTAACAATCAGATTGGCGATGATCTCTTCTTCGGTAAGCCGGGTGCCTTCAATCTCGGCGTTCATCATGGCCTGCACCAATCCTTCGCGCGGATGCGCCTGCTGCTCGCGCATGGCCGAGCGAAAATAGCTGGTAAGATTTTCGACGCTCTGCAACACGCGCGAAAAGCGATCCGGATTATGCTGAAAATTTCCCAGCATCTCGGCAAAATCCTGCGACCATTCTTTGAGCTGAGCATGGTCAGCGGCGGGCACGCCAAATAGCTCAGCAGTTACAATTGCCGGCGCCGGACTGGCGAAGTCGGCAATCATATCCATCGATCCCTTCGCCACAACCGCGTCGAGGAGTGAGTCCATCACATCCTGGATACGCGAGCGCAGCTGTTCCACTCGGCGCGGCGTAAAAGCGGCGGAAGCAAGCGTGCGGAGACGTGTGTGATCTGGCGGATCCAGAAACAACATCTGCCGCACCATGACTTCGGCAATCGGGTTGAGCGCCGACAGGTTCAGCGCACTTAACTGTTCTGGCGTGGGAGTGCGGTCGGCGGAAAAATGGTGCAGCACGTGCACCACGTCGGCATACCGGGTCACAACCCATGCGTGCAGAAAAGGATCCCAGTGCACCGGGTCTTGACTGCGCAGCTTCTGGTAAAGAGGATAAGGATTCGCCAGCACTTCAGGATCCAGCAGTTGATACAGACTGAGGACCCGATCTTCAGTATGCCTATGCGGCACGGACGGTGGCGCGCTGGCCGCGGTCATGCTGGAATTCCGGGAAGAGATTCTAAGAGGCGCTGCGCCTCGTCATCAGTCATCGTCTCTACTTTGGCGAAAAGTAATCGTTCAATCTCAGCCGAGATTTCCGCAATTGTCGGGTGGTCGAAAAGACTTCTCAGTGAAAGCTCCACTGCAAAACGTTGATACACCTTGGCAATCAGTTGCGCTCCCATCAGCGAATGGCCGCCCAGATTGAAAAAGTTGTCGCTCCTGCTGACGCGATCTACCTTCAGAAGACCGGCCAGGAAACCGGCGAGCCACTGTTCAATCTCAGACTGCGGAGCAGCGAACTCAGTATCGGCAAGGGTGTTATCAGAGGTTGGCAAGGGAAGGGCGGTTCGATCTACCTTGCCGCTCGGGGTTAACGGGATACTCTTAAGTTCCACAAAAGCTGCAGGCACCATGTAGTCGGGAAGCGATTCCCCAAGAAACGCACGCAAATGCGCCGACGCGAGACCTGCGTTTGGCGCCGAAACAACATAGGCGGCCAGGCGGGTTTCGCCAGAATCCTGTGCGTAAGCGACGACGCAGCTCGAGCGGATCGCAGGATGCCGATTCAGCGCCGCGGTAATTTCGCCCGGCTCGATGCGATACCCGCGGATATTGATCTGCTCATCCATCCGTCCCATAAACGCGATTTGGCCGTCCGGAAGTTTGCGAGCGAGATCGCCTGAGCGGTAAAGACGCGCCCCGGTTGCGCCACTGAAAGGGTTCGGTATAAATTTATCCGCCGTCAGTTCAGGCAAATTCAAATATCCTCGTCCAACGCCGGCGCCTCCGATTAGGAGCTCTCCAGGAAGACCGTCAGCGACGCGTTTCAGTTCCACATCAACGATGTAGATCTCAACGTTGTCGACAGGTCTTCCGATGGATGGCGCGTATTCGCTCTTATCACTGGGTCGAATTTCCCCGGAAGTGGCAACCACCGTGCACTCCGTTGGACCGTAGTTGTTAATCAACGCAAAAGGCAGACCGCATGGCGGATAGCGGCGGAGACAATCTGCACCCGTCAACAAAAACCGGAGTGAAGTTTGAGTTGGCCACTTTATGTCAATCATCTGCTCGGCGACCGCCGTCGGAACGAAGCTGATAGTTATTCCGTTAGCAACCATCCAGTCCCGAAGAAGATCCGGCGCGGTGCGCAGCCAGGGGTCCACAACATGAATGCTTGCTCCTATTGTGAGGTAGGGCCACATCTCCCAAACGCTGGCGTCAAAGCCCGGACTCGCTTGCAAAGTGGCCCGGTCGGCCGCCGTAACGTTAAAAGCTCGCTGGTGCCATCGCACCAGGTTTAGCAGGTTGGCATACGTGATCTGCACACCTTTAGGCCGGCCAGTGGAACCTGAGGTGAAAATAATGTAGGCACAGTTCTCAGGATTGGTTTTAAAACTTGGCGCTGCGGCGGTATGGTCAAGAATCTCGCGCTCCACTGCATCAATCGCGATTATCTTCCAACTTCCCGAGGGCAGTTTGTTGGCTACCGAAGAGTGTGTCAACACGACCGCAGCGGCAGAATCTTCCAACAACATCGCAATCCGGGCGGGAGGGTAACTGGGATCGAGAGGCACATAGGCTCCGCCCGCTTTCAATACCGCCAAAGCAGCCGTCGCCAGCTCGGGAGAACGTTCCAAAAAGAGAGCGACGGGAACCTCCGCTCCGACTCCGAGCGAACGTAGAAAGTTGGCCAGTTGATTGGCTTGCGCATTCATCTCCCCGTAAGTGAGCTTCTGATCGCCGTCTTCGACAGCGACCGCGTGAGGAGCTGCGTGGGCTTGCATTGCTACTAAATCGTGGACGCACATATTGAGAATCCAAAGAATCGAGAATTCAACGAATCTAGCGATCAAAATTCAATTGCTGCATTTGTAATCTATGCCGTTACGCTGGCTGCTTGCCGTCAAGTACCCGCTGAAGCAAACTCTGCAATTCCGAGGAAGACAGAGTATCTAGTTGCGCGAGCAGAGCTTCGCGGCTCGCGGCCTGGTTTCGTGGATGTCGCTGCAGAATCGGGGAGCGAGCTTTCAATCCCATTGCCTGTGCCTTCTCCACTTCCAGCGCCAGGCCGGCAATCGTGGGAGCTTCAAACACACTTCGCACCGCCAACTCCACTTCAAAAATCCGCCTGATTCGCGCCGTCACCTGCAGCACCAGCAGCGAATGTCCCCCCAGCTCAAAAAAGTTCTGCTCAATTCCTACTTGTTCCACCTGCAGCAACTCTTGCCAGATTTCCGCCAGCTTGGCTTCTATCTCATTCCGTGGAGCGGTTAACTCCTCGCGGTCCACCAGTGGTTTTCCATAACCTGCCAGCGCCGGCCGATTCACTTTTCCGCTGGGCAACAACGGCAGCGCTTCTACCCGCCAGTAACTGGCCGGCACCATGTGTTCCGGCAATTTCGTTCGCAGATAACGGCGCAAATCTCCCACCGACGCTGTTGCCTCATCTTTCATCACCAGATAAGCGGCCAGCTTCTGCTGCTCGCCTTCACCGCTCACCATGACCACCGCTTCAGCGACATCGTCATGTGCCGCGAGCACGGACTCGATCTCGCCTAACTCGATGCGCAATCCGCGCAGCTTAACTTGATTATCGACTCGGCCTAAGTATTCGATCTCTCCATTGCTGCGGAAACGGCCCAGATCGCCAGTGCGATACAGACGCGGCGACAGTTCCGGAGCCAGCCAGTTGGCAACAAAACGTTCCGCTGTCAACTCCGCCCGGTTCAGATATCCGCGCGCCAGGTTATCTCCGCCGACAAAAATCTGCCCGCGAATTCCGATGGGGGCTGGCTCACCGTTCTCATCTACCAGATAGACTTGCGTGTTGCTGATCGGTCTGCCAATCGCCACCGAAGAAGCCAGGTCTCTCTCCGAAACGTGGTGGCAAGTTACATCAGCGGCAACTTCCGAAGACCCATAAATATTCAGCAGGGTGGCTTCCGGAAAGGCCTCGCGAAACCGTTTGGCCAACTCTGCAGGCAAAATCTCTCCGCTGCACGACCAGAGCTTTAAATCCGGCACTCTCGTTTGCAGATTTCGCGCATGATCAAGAAGCGTGCGCAACAAAGAGGGCACCAGGACAATGCGAGTCACGCGCTCTCGTGCCAGTACCTTCAACATCTCCTCAGGATCGCGAACTGCCTCTTGCGGAATGATTACGTTTGGAATTCCCGCCAGCAATGGACCAAAAATCTCCCAGATGGAGTCGACGAAACCGAGATTCGTTTTCTGGCAGCACACCTCTCCACTCTTGAAGGGATAGGCCTTCCACATCCAGGAAAAGCGATTCATCGAGGCCCGGTGCGTTCCTTCTACGCCCTTGGGAACTCCCGTTGAACCGGACGTGTAGATTACATAGGCGCGTTGATCACTGGAAACTGAGACCTGAGGATCGCTGGGGGCGTCATCGCTGAAACCATCGTCTTCCGAATCAAGCACCACAATGTTCGGCGTATTAATGTTCGGCGCATTCGTGCTCTGCGTGTTCGCTGGAAGTCCGCCTTTGATCGATGAGTGAGTAACAATGCTGGAAAGTCCGGCATCTTCAATCAGAAATTTAAGGCGTTCCGACGGATATGCCGGATCAAGCGGAACATAAGCAGCTCCCGCCTTAAGCACGCCTAGAAGCGCGATTACCATCTCAGCGGAACGTTCGAGAAAAATCCCAACCAGAGAACCTGGCCCGACTCCGCTCTCGATGAGCCGGCGCGCCAGGCGATTGGCATGGTCATTGACTTCGCGATAGCTCCACTTTTTCCCTCCGAATAACAGCGCTGTCGCCGCCGGACGAGCATTTACCTGGTCCTCGAATGCACCGTGCAAAGGCAGATCCCGGGGATAGTCGGCCGCGGTCTGGTTCCAGTCGACGAGCACCTGTTGCCGCTCCTCGGTGCTCATGATCGGAATCTGCGCCACGGTTAAATCAGGATTCTCAACCACCGCGCTCAACAGTGTTTCGAAATGCGCCAGCATCCGGCGAATAGTCGATTGCTCGAAAAGGTCGGTGTTGTATTCGATTTGACAGTGAAATTCGTCGTTTTCCCACACTTCGGCGGAGAGATCGAACTTGGCGATCCCGGCCTCGAAGCCCATCTCCTTGATTCTAAGTCCGGGAATCTCAAAAACTTGTTTGGGAATATTCTGGAAAGTGAACATTACTTGAAACAGAGGATGCGTCTCCAGCGAACGCTGCGGGATCAACTCTTCCACGAGTTTCTCAAAAGGAACGTCCTGATGGTTGTACGCTTCTAGAGCGAATGATCGTGTTTGCCGAACGAGTTTCCGGAAGCTCAGGTTGGGCGTGAAATCAGCGCGGAAGACTAGCGTATTCACGAACAAGCCGATCATGTTTTCAATTTCAATTTCGCTTCGGCCGGCGATCGGTGTTCCGATCAGAATGCTTTCCTGGTTGGTGTACCGCCAAAGCAAAGCCTGAAACGCTGCCATAGTGAGCATGAAAAGAGTGGAACTCTCTGCTTGTGCGAGCGCTTTCAGCTTCGCCAGGATGGAGCTATCCAGGCTGATTTCCTCGGTGCCGCCGTGCCAACTAGAGCTGCTGGGGCGCGGATGATCGGTGGGCAGATCGAGCAGCGTTTGCGCTCCCGCCAGCTTGTGTTTCCAGTGTTCGATCTCCCCCTTGAGCAGGTCGCCACTCATGTACTCGCGTTGCCACTGCGCGTATTCGGCGTACTGCAGAGTAAGTTCAGGAAGCGCCGGGGTCTCGTTCTTGGTGAGAGCTGCGTAGATCTTGGTCACTTCGCGGAACAAAAGTGCGATGGACCAGCCATCTGTGACGATGTGATGGATCACCAGGACAAGGAAATGTTTTTCCGGATCTAGGCGCACCAGCATGGTGCGCAGTAAAGGCCCCTCGCTTAGATCGAATGGCTTTTTACCCTCTTCACTGGCAATCCGCAGCGCCTCTGACTCACGCTCCGCTGCCGGAATTCCTGCCAGATCGATGACCGGAATCTCCGCTTCCACATCGGACAGAACGACTTGCCGGGCTTCCCCTTCAACCGAGTCGAATACAGTGCGCAGGCTGGAGTGGCGCCGTACAACCATCTGAAAAGCTTGCTTCAGGAGTTCAACATCTAATGGGCCGGTAATCCGGAGAGCACGCGGCAGGTTATACGCAGCAGTTTCAGGATCCAATTGATCGAGAAACCATAGTCTTTGCTGGGCAAAGGAGGCCGGGTACGCCAATCGAGTCATCAGTTGTGGTCCTTACATCCTTGATGGCGCCAGTGGGAGAGAGCGGTACCTCTAGCCGCCCGCGATCAAACTTGCAGGCTGCATTCAAGCACCCAGTATACCCCTGCTGGCAAGGCCAGAGGCCGACAGTTCAGCGAATATGCGCTAAAAAGTACGAAGGGAATATCAGTATTTCACTGTATGTGATTTTTCGTCAATTTTGAACATTCTACAAGTCCATCCTGGGTTATAGTGTTTTGAATAGCCCTTGGTGGGGGCTGGCGAGATTCGGAAAGAATTTCAGTTCGATCGTCCGCCGGCCCGACAAGTCCAAGGCCGTATCTTCGGAAAGGTTGCCGGACAACAGTGTTCTTGGCCCAGCGCATATTGGCAGCAGAATTCAAGTGATGTAAGAAATAACTTTTACAACTCTGGCCGGGTGATTGGATTTTTTTTGAGTTTTGAGAAGCAGTTCAGGATTGCAGATGTCACTTCCGTCTTTTGCTCCTACAGGTGTACCTCGAAATCCCTCCCCCGGATTTATACGCAGACTTTTGTGGCTACAGATCACGGTTCTCCATCTTTCTTTTGGCAAGACGATTCCTTAACTGGCGACACGTTTGCCATTGAGTAGGAAGGTTTAACCGGTATGTTGTCTCGAAGCCAGGATGTGGTGACCCGCGATGCGCAAGAGAAGAATCAGTTAATCGAGCTTCTCCTGCAGACGAGTCCCAACTATACCTATCCGGCATCTTTGGCCCAGGTGCGGCTGTGGTTCCTGGATCAACTGAGGGCAAGAAACACTGCTTACAATGTGCATCTCGGCGTGTGGCTGAGAGGCAAGCTCAATTTCGCGGCGCTTCAATCAAGCGTGCAGGAGATGGTCAACCGGCACGACAGCCTGCGTGCCTCGTTCCGGATCGAGGGCGAGAAACTGCGACAAGTTGTAGAGGGCGCGTGCCGCGTAACCATACCGATCACAGACCTGACCAGCGCCGCGGACCCCACGGCAGAAGCTTATCAGCTTGCCCGCCGGGAAGTGCAGGAGCCCTTCGATCTCAGTAAAGCGCCTTTGTTCCGTGCACGCCTTTTTCGCGCCACACCTCTCGACCATGTTTTTCTTTTCACCATGCATCACATCATTACGGATGCCTGGTCAGTACAAATCTTCGCGAAAGAATTGGAACAGCTTTACACCGCCTTCTCGCGCGGCGAAGTGTCGCCCCTGCCCGCGCTGCCGATTCGCTATGGCGACTTTGCCGAATGGCAGCTGGAATGGTTTCATACCAGCGAAGTCCAGCAGCAGCTTGCTTACTGGAAAAATAAGCTCCAGGGAGCGCCGGCACTTCTGGAATTGCCAACCGATGCACCGCGGCCGCCGGAGCAAACGTTCGACGGTGCGGCTGAAGTCGTGGCTATCGCGGAGGATGTCGTCGAGGGAATTGAGCGCGTTGCCGCCCGTTGCCAGGCTACTCCGTTCATGGTTCAGTTGGCTGCATTCAAAGTTCTTCTTTCGCGCTATGCCCGACAGCCTGACGTCGTGGTAGGCATACCAGTCGCCGGACGTAATCGTGTGGAGACCGAAGGCCTGATCGGCTTCTTCGTCAACACGCTCGTGCTGCGCGATGATCTGGCGGGCAATCCGCGCTTCACCGACCTGATCGCTCAGGTGCGCGAAACAATTTTAGGCGCTTTCTCGAACCTTGACGTTCCCTTCGAAAAGATAGTGGAGGAGCTCCAGCCGGAGCGGAATCTCAGCTATAACCCGCTCTTTCAGGTCATGTTTGCCACGCTGAAGTCCGCCGTCCGATCTCATAAATTTGCCGATCTAACCGCCTTTCCCTATGTGGTCAGCGGTGAAACATCCATCTTTGATCTGAGCATGACCCTCATCCAGGATGTCGACCGGCAATGGTGGGCGCAGGTTGAGTACAACACCAACCTGTTTCGACAAGAACGTATCGGCCGCATGTTAAGCGATTACACGTCCATTCTCGCGGGCGTGGTATCTGATCCAGATAGCTACATCCTCTCGCTGCCACTACCAAGTCTGCCAGCCACGGCTGAGGACCTGAACTCAACGGCAGAGAAGGGAAGAAAAGAGAAACAGAAAGTAACGCCGTCGGCGTCCCCCCGCCGCGCTCCTGAGCGTCATTCTGAGCCCTTGGACCAGGACCAGGAATTGCTCAGCGAAATCTGGAAAGAAGTTCTTGGTCTGCCAAAGGTTGGAATTCGCGACAGCTTCTTCGACCTGGGCGGTCACTCGTTGCTCGCTGTCCGGCTGGTTGCGCAGATCCGGGAGATCACCGGCAGGCAAATCCCTGTCTCGGCCATCTTTCGTGCCCCGACGATCGAGGCCTTCGCGCCGCTTCTGCGGGAGAGCTTGGACAATCAACCCGATCCCGTTCTCCTGAGATTACAGGAAGGTGATGGGATCGTTCCATTCTTCGCCATCGCGGCCCCCGGAGTAGATACCTTCGGGCTATCATTGCTTGCGCGCCACATGGGGAACAATCAGTCCGTCTACAAGGTCCAGGGACACGCGCCCGTGGTGTGGGGACGTCCTTTCACGCGGCAGGAGTTGCGAACCCTGGCGCAGGAGTATGTGGCTGCTCTGCGATCTGTGCAGCCCCACGGTCCTTATTGTCTCGGAGGCATGTGCGGCGGCGTTCTCATCGCGCAGGAAGTGATCCTCGAACTCGAATCGATGGGAGAGGAAGTGGGCGTATTCTCGATTTTCGACACCTGGGTGCTGGAAAATTCTCAGATCCACCCGCTTTGGATGATCAACTATTATCGCAGGAGATTTCAGTACTTCCGCAGTCTCCCGCGGCAGGAACAGCTGGGCACTACGAAGAGCTTCGTAAAGCGCCTGCTTCTTGGAAAAAGAAATGGTGCAGAGACCGGTTGGGATCGGGCTTATTGGCCTGGCGATAACTTCGACGAGCCGAGATTTCGGGCTCCCGTACTTTTGTTTAAGAGAGTGCGACAGCCCTACTACTACGTTCGCGATCGACAAATGGGTTGGGGCGCTCGTTCCACCGGTGGGGTAGAAATCTGCGAGCTGAATTGCAGGCACGATGAGTTCTTGCGGCAACCCCAAGTTGGAATCATTGGCCAACTTCTGGCGGCCAGGCTTCAGGGAATCAGAGAAGCCGAGATGCATAGAGCCGACGAGTTCGCTCCGCGTGCGAGTTTCTCGCCCGGAATCCGCGCCTGAGAGCCTGCGGCCTCATTTTCAAAAAAAGGGGATCCAAGGATGGCCGATCGTCCGGATGGAGCGCTAAGTTCGTCCGCTGTTCCCTCGGACCAAGCATTGTCATCCCCCTCAGTGGGCTGGCAATCGGAGCCGACTCGTGACGCGCATCGCCCCGTGCGCATCATTCGTCCCCCGGCATTTTCGCTTGGCACAATCATCAGCGCTGTGCAGACCCTGGTTAAGTACGCCGACCTGCTTTGGATCCTCAGCCTGTTTCGACTGAAGGTTCGCTACAAGCAATCCGCTCTTGGCTGGATCTGGGCGGCGCTACAACCGCTCGCCTTGATGACCATCTACACCATCGTCTTCACCCGCGTAACCACGGTTTCTACCGGCGGCATTCCTTATCCTCTTTTTGTTTTGTGTGCCCTTCTGCCATGGCTATTCTTTTCCGCATCGATCTCAAACGCAGTGCACGGGCTGGTTTTATATCCAAATCTGCTTACCAAAATGTATTTCCCGCGCGAGATCATTCCACTCTCCTACCTGGCAGCGGGCTTCATGGATTTTCTCATCGGCTGCATGATTCTCGCCGGGTTCATGGCTCACTACCGCGTCTTACCGACCTGGAATCTCCTCTACGCAATTCCAATTATGATCGTGTTGGCCGCCTTTGCCGCCGCCGTCGCTTTGTTGTTCTCCGCCATACACGTTCGCTTCCGGGATATCGGACTTGCCTTGCCGCTCCTGCTGCAAGTGTGGATGTTTACGATTCCCGTGGTCTACTCGCTGCAGGCGGTGCCCTTGCGCTTTCGCAAGCTCTACCTGCTTGATCCCATCTCCGGCTTGATCGAGAATTTCCGCACCGTGTTGCTGGAGGGGCGGAGGCCAGACACGTCTAGTCTGGCGATGTCAGCTGGTATTGCCTTCGCGTGTCTCGTGATCGCGTACGCTTATTTCAAGTCTTCCGAAGCCTTAATGGCCGACATAATTTGATGTCGGCATTGCCGCAAACCAGATGCGGCAAAAATTAAAGTAAAGACTTAAAGATGATCGACATAACCCTGGATCGAGTCTCGAAGCAGTACAAGCTGCGAACGCCCGGCAAATCTCCGAAGCGCTGGTATTCGGACGTTTTTCGCCGCCGATCGACTTCCATGTGGGCGCTTCGCGATGTCAGCTTCCAGGTGCGACGAGGGGAAGCGCTGGGAATCGTCGGACACAACGGCGCCGGCAAGACAACTATTCTGAAGATTCTGTCCAGCATCACCACTCCCACTGCCGGCGAGATTACGGTTCGGGGAAGAATGGCCGCGTTGGTTGAAGTGGGTTCGGGATTTCACCCGGAGCTCACTGGCCGTGAAAATATCCAGTTGCACGGCGCAATGCTGGGGATGAGAAGGTCGGAAATTCGCCGGAAGCTGCACAGTATTATCGAATTTTCAGGCGTCGGCCAATACATCGATGTGCCCGTAAAACGTTATTCTTCCGGAATGTACGTGCGCTTGGGATTCTCCATTGCCGCACACCTCGATCCCGATATTCTGTTGCTGGATGAAGTCCTGGCGGTGGGCGATGCTGCGTTTCAGGCGAAATGTCTCGACCGCCTTGCGGAACTGCGGCGTTCGGGACGCACGGTGGTGTTTATTTCGCACGATCTGAGTGCGGTCTACCGTCTCTGCGACCGGGCCATCCTGATGAGTCATGGCCGTGTGGTTGCCGAGGGGCCTCCCAGAGAAGTCATTGACGAATATCAGCAGATGACTTTCGGCGACGACGCAAGACCAATCTCTGCTACTGAGCTGGATGCCCCGGCGCAATGCACCAGCGTTTCCTTTAGTGCGCCCGACTCTGCCGAAGGGATTCAAACCGGTCATCCGATGGTTGCTCGCTTCGGCTATCGCGCACGGCAGATCGTCCCGGCGGCGGTGTTTCGAATTTCACTGTATTGGCCCAGCGGTTATCTTTGTGCTCAGCTCACCACCGATTCTTCGCAGGGAGGATTTACCCTTGGACCCGGAGATGGAACCATCGAGTTTTACTGCCCTATTCTTCCCGTCGTGCCCGGGCTTTATCGGATAGACCTCTCGATCGAATCGAACGGGCAAGAGATCGAGTTGCGGCAGCGCTGCGCAACTCTGAACGTAGACTTGGGAAAATTTGTTGCCGGAGACTTCTACATCGAAAACTCATGGAAGCTGGTGGAAGGAACATCGCAGCAGGGAAGCCTTCCCGATCGCTGATCGGATCTGAAATTGAAGAATAGCAAAGGGCCGGAAGTGGAATTCCGGCCCTCTTCTCATTGTGCACCTTCAGGGAGAAAATCGAAGCTCAGTAGTGTGGCAACGAAGTACCGTTCAATGCCGCGAGGACCAATACGCCCGCATAAGCATTATCCGTTTGAACTGGTGTAGTGAACGTCAGACCGTACCGCCAGCTCGCGGGCGCTTCGGAGTGGATGCCGGATAGGATGACCCATCCGCTACCCGACTTGCCCTCGACGATTGCCGGGGTACCATTCGAATACTCGCCCACAATGGTTCCCCATCCAGAGAACTCGGGACCGTCCTGCCAATACTGGTCAAGGGTTTCTCCTTGTGAGCCTCTGACTTTGACGGCTGCCTTATGAATACCCTTTTCTTCATCGGCGTAGAAGTTAAACCAGACTCCCGAAGTCAGATTCAAGCCATTGTGGTCCGAGTAGCCGCCAAAAAATCCGCCAGCGCAGATTCCGAGATAATGTAGGCCAGCACCCACCGCGTTATGGATATTCTCCGTTGTGCTGGAATGGAGATTCTCGCCAATTATGATCGAATTGCCGCCCGGCACAATCAACAGCTTATAGGCTCTTAAGTCGCTCTCGCTCATCTCATCGAGCTGCGCCGAATCTGCTGTGGCATACGAGAGACCAAGGCCTGAAAGAATTGTCTCAACTGCTTTGACATCATTCGCGATCGTACCCGTTCCATTGAAAAGCAGGACCTGCGGGTGGCTCGCGGCCGACGCCGGGACAGTGAAGACGATCGGAATGATGGCTGATAGAGCAATGATGGTCAGTCGTTGCAAGCGGTTGGCAGCGATGTTAAAAAAGTGCACGATCCCTCCTGGAAACTGGTCTAAAGCGTCCCGGAACGGTACTTTTCAGTCCGCCGGAACCGGATGAGACCAAAGTGTTTACTGAGTTTTTTCGATCCTATCCGCCTGTGAAAAATTGACAAGTCACACTAGTACATGCCGGGGCATGGCCAATGACACAGAAGTGCATTCCGCATGGCCAGGTCTGGGAAAGATGTTTCCGGTGGAGAACAACCGCCTTTTCGGGCTATTGACGGGCGATCCCGCCGAAATTATCGTTGTTAGGGAACGGCGCAACGGGTGTATGATTCTCGCCGCTTCGAACCTGATTTTGAACCGATATCGAGGAGATTCCAGCTTACAGAGGGCAACGCAGATGCCGCCGTTCAATGCATGTTAGTGTGGCATGTCCGGTCAGGTTGCGCCGATACCTGGAGAATTAGTATGCAGTGCTTATGGAACGGTAAGGCCGCATTTCGCCCCGAGATTGAAGACGCACCAGCTGAAATGAATTGGAAGTCTGGCTTCTCTCGTTTTTCCCCATCTCGCGCCATCACTTTCTTGGCTGTCTTGCTGCTCACAATGTCGTTTGCCCCATCGCCCTTGCTGGGCCAGACCCCCATTACTACATGGCATTACGACAACGGAAGATCTGGTGCTGACACTACCGAAACCCTGCTCACCCCGTCCAATGTGAACACGAAAAGTTTCGGAAAACTGTTTACCCTGCCAGTCGACGGCTACATCGTCGGGCATCCGCTCTATCTTCCCGGAATCAGTATCTCGGGCCAGGGCACTCACAATGTTGTGTATGTTGCGACTATGCATGACAGCGTGTATGCCTTCGATGCCGATAGCGGCAGCACATCCCCTTTATGGATGACCAGCCTGTTGAGCTATAGCCCGGCGGGAGCCACAACCGTTCCGGCAGCAGCGGTGAAGAAAGATGCCGGAACTACCGGATGGACCGAGTTGGGTATCATTTCGACGCCGATCATCGATCCCCCTACCAACACTCTGTACGCGGTTGCCGAAACCTACGAGAGCGGAAAGGTTGTTCATCGCCTGCACGCACTTGACGTCACCACCGGATTGGAAAAGTACGGCGGCCCTACAACCATTGCTGCGACGTATACGCTAAACGGGGTCACCACCACGTTTACCGATCTTACCCAGATGAATCGTCCAGCATTGCTCATGGCCAACGGCCACATCTATATTGCTTTCGGCTCCAATAGTAACAATGCCACCCCCTGCCAGGGATGGGTCCTGTCTTATAACTCCGGTACATTGCGCCAGGAAGGTGCGTATACCGTCGAGCCCGGCAAGGTTCTGGCGTCCATATGGCAAAAAGGCGCCGGACTTTCCGCCGATACCGCTGGGAATATTTACGGGGAATCGGGAGAGGGTCCCTTTGTGCCCGGCACCAACCTTTCCAGCAGCGTGCAGAAGCTCAGCCAGACTGGAACTACGCTCGCCCTTGCAGACTGGTTCACTCCTTATAACCAGGAATATCTTTCCGAAAATGATATGGATCTGGACGATGGCATTCTGATCCTGCCGGACCAGCCCGGTCCCTACCCTCACGAACTGATCACCGGCGGCAAAGAAGGAACGATCTATGTGTTGAACCGGGACAACATGGGTCAGTATTGTTCGAGTTGTACCACTGCGGACACCCAGATCGTGCAAGAACTCCCGAAAGCCGCCCCGTATAGCGGCATACCCGTTTATTGGAACAATACCGTTTATGTTACGCCTCAGCACAGCCCGGCTTTCGCTTACACGCTTAGCAATGGAACATTAGTGTCTCCACCTTCGGTAAAGTCCATCCTGCTGAGCGGCGGAGGTCACTCCATCATCACAGCAAATGGAACGTCCGACGGAATACTCTGGACGATGAATGGAAGCAACCTGTACGCGTTCGACGCGGGCACACTCAAAACGCTTTATTACTCCAACCAAGCTGCGGGAGGGCGTGACACGCTTCCGCCGTTGCCCCACTTCGCGAGCCCTATCGCCGCCGACGGAAAAGTTTTCATCGGAACCCAGAACAGCGTCGTAATCTTTGGATTATTCCCAACTCTGTCGCCGACCGGGGGTAATGGGCAGTCGGAAGTCGTTGCCTCAACCCTCCCAGTTCCTTTAACGGTTCAAGCGCTCAATCTTTACACGCAGAATACTTTCCCTGGAGTGACCGTAACCTTCTCCGACGGCGGCAAAGGCGGTACTTTCAATCCCCTCACAGCGGTGACCGACTCATCCGGTTCTGCATCGACTTCATATACCCTGCCAGCAAAAGTTGGTTCTTACACCTTGACTGCTTCAGCAACGGGTTACCCACTGGGCGTCTTTACGGAAACCGCGCTTCCCGCAACGGCGACGAGTTTAGCCAGTTGGAGCGGCAACAATCAGTCCACACCTGTTACAACACCGTTGCCCAATCCGCTGGTACTCAAGGTTAAAGATAGCTTCGGCAACGGAGTGGCTGGCGTACAGGTGAGTTATACTGATTCGGGCTCTGGTGGCAGCTTTTCCCCGAATCCTGCGACCAGCAACAGTACAGGGCTCGCCAGCGTCACCTATACAACATCAAAGACCGCTGGAGCTCTGCACGGCAAAATCCTTGCCTCGGTCCCCGGACTTACCAGTCTGATTTTCTTCGAAACCGTCACCGCTGGCCCTGCTGCCAATATAGCTGCAACATCGGGAAACGGTCAGTCCACTCCTCCTCTCACACAACCAGCACAGCCCTTGGTCGCAAAAGTGACAGACCAATACGGAAACGTGGTTTCGGGAGTAGCCGTTACTTTCAATGATGGGGGTGCGGGAGGAACTTTCTCGGCAAATCCGGTTTCCACTAGTTCGACTGGCGTCGCCAGCGTTACTTATACAACGTCGCCGAATGCCGGAACCGTGAATATTCAGGCTGTGGCCGCTGGAGTTTCCACTCCCGCTGCCTTTACGGAAACAGTGCAATGACATTCCCGTGAAGAAAGACCTTACCGAAGGCATCCTGCGCATACGGTATCGTTCTTCCGCGGAGCACGGCAATCTGATGAATCCCGGGCAAATCTACGAGATCACGGTCGATCTCTGGGCCACCAGCAACGTGTTTCTCAAAGGCCACTCGCTGCGCCTGGAAATCTCCAGCAGCAATTTCCTGCGTTTCGATCGCAAGCTAAATACCCGAGAGGAAATCAAATTCGGCCGCACGATGGCGACTGCAAACAACACGATCCTTCACGATGCCCAGCACCCGTCTTCATTGATACTCCCGGTTATGCCATCAAAATAAATTCGCGTGGACAATCTGGAGGTTTTAATGAAACGTGATTTTCTCGGGAGCCAGATCAGCTGGCGTCATATTTAGTTGTCGCGATGGATCCACAACTGCCCAG
>JBAVQD010000160.1:0-13173 GCA_049693675.1 Candidatus Sulfotelmatobacter sp.
CGAGTGCAAGTCGTCAGCGTACACTATGGACCGCACGAGAAATCGGAGATGCACGATCATCCCGGCGGCGTAGTCGTAATTGTCACTGGAGGACACCTGCGGTTCACGGATCAAAACGGCAAAGTCACGGAGGTTTACTCTAAGTCAGGCGAGGCCCGCTGGTTTCCGCCTTTCAAGCATAAAGTCGAGAATGTCGGCGATGAACCTTACAACGCAGTCTACGTTGGCCTAAAGGGCAAGGGGATGGAAATGGGGATGACTCTAAGAGTTGGTTCCCTTGTCAGCCGAGAAGAACTCGCGAAAATCATGACTGAAAATGGGATGCCGAAGCCCTGAGATTCTGAAACAAATTCTTTTCGGCGCGGCACCTTCATTCCTCTGATTCGTTCCCCTGCCGTGTTCCCGTGTAATAATCTTAGGAGTGACAAGACTGACAAATTCCTGACCGAAGGAAGCGTATGGCGCACAATGTGTATTGCGTGAAGTTGAAAAGGGAACTGCCTGGATTGGACGAGCCTCCGTTCGACAATGACTTGGGACGCAAGGTTTACGACAACGTGTCGCAGGAAGCCTGGAGAATGTGGACCGAGCATTGCAAGATGCTGCTCAACGAATACCGCCTGAATCCCGCGCGCCGCGAGGATCAGGAAGTAATCGTCAAGCAGATGGAGCAATTCTTTTTCGGGGAAGGTTCCGCATTGCCGAAAGAATACGTCCCGCCTGCTCCGAAATGAAGTTCATTAAAGCCTTACCTGCATTCACATTCCTGAAATATCCAACGGTAAATCGAGCTGCAGCTGTGATCTGAGAAGGTTACTCCGCCAGTTACCTCTGCACTGATTTTGATGCATTATTCATCACCCCTTAACATTGCTGCGTTACAAGGAGTATATGGATCTGCCCGTGTACAACACGCTGATCCTCTCCGACCTGCACCTCGGTGCAGAGACGAGCCATGCGCGGGAAGCCACGCGCGTGCTGAAGGACAATCGTTTCCAGCGGTTGATTCTTCTCGGGGATATTTTTGCCGATCTCAATTTTGCCCGCCTGACCAAAGACCACTGGAAGTTTCTCGGTTACATCCGCAAGCTGTCGAATCCGAAACGCAATATTGAAGTGGTTTGGGTGGAAGGGAATCACGACCACGGCCTCACCAACATCATGTCGCACCTGGTGGGTGTGCGGGTGTACCAGCGTTACTGCTGGCAATTTGGAGGAATGCGCCACATTGCGATTCACGGTCATCAGTTCGACGGTTTTCAGGTGAACAATGTGCGGCTCAGCAGGCTGGGAACTTCACTCTATCTGAAGTTGCAGAAGCTGGATTTCAAGAACAAGCCCATCGTGCGGCTCATCGACCGGCTGAACACGCGCTGGCTGCGCATGTCACCAAAGGTTTCGGCAGGCGCTTTGCAGCATGCGCGGCAACACGACGCGCATAGGATTTTCTGCGGACATACGCATCAGGCTGTCCACATCGAAGAGAGCGGGATTCACTACTACAACTCGGGCGGCTGGGTCGATTCCCGGCTGACTTATCTAACGGTTGATAAAGAAGGAGTGCGCATCCATGAGTTCAACAAGCATGAGTTTAACGAACATGAATACGACAAGCATGAATTCAGCGAGCACGAGTGCCACGAGCGAGTTGACGATCGTGATTCCGGCCAAGAACGAGGCGAAGCTGATCCCGAATTTGCTGACTTCGCTGATGAATCAGGACTACCTGAAGATGTGGAGTACGAAAGTGTTGGTGGCTGATGCCAACTCGACGGATGGAACTCGCGAGGTTGTGCTCAGCTTTCGTGATCGCCTGAATGTGAGTGTGATTCGCGGAGGAATGCCTTCGGTGGGACGCAATCTGGGTGCGGCTCACGCAGACAGCACTTACGTTCTATTTCTCGACGCAGATATTGAATTGGCGCATCCCTCGGTGGTTCGCCGCGCCGTGGAACTGGCCCAACGGAAACAATTGCACTGCGTCACTACGAACATCCTGTGCCGCGATGGCAGTTGGATCGATAAATTATTTTATGCGGGCAACGATTTCTTTCAGTATTTGTCGCGTCTGCACCATCCCTTTGCGACGGGAATGTTCATGCTCTTTGACTTGAAGCAGTTTCGGAAACTTCGCGGCTTTCACGAGCAAGTCGCCTTCGCCGAAGATTACCTGCTCACTCAGCAGGTGGAGAGAAGACGTTTTGGAATTGTACGTGGCGGTGTTTACACCACCAACCGCCGCTTCAAAAAGATGGGGCATATACGCGTAGGCTGGCTGTTCCTGAAGACTGCGATGAACTACTGGAATCAGAATTACTTTTTGCGCGACCACAAATATTGGCAGACGTAAGCCTGGGGCCGGCCGCCCAGATCCCGAACGGATTTTTCTCGGAAGCCACTGGAAAAACAGGATCCAGCCAACTCGCTGGATCCTGTTTTTGCTTACGGAACTTGCATTCACAATGGGTTTGTTTTTTCTCAGAAACGCAACACAATTCCTGTCGAGAACCTCACGTTATTCTGGGTCCCGCCGAAGAAACGAGTCTGCACGTAGTCTCCCTGAAAGCGCCACGCGATGGGCTTGATGATTTTGTAGTCGAGGCCACCACCGATGCCGGTGGCAAATGAGGTGTCCGAGCCGGCGGATCCCGCATTTACGTGCCCGGCTCCGAACAGAGCTTCAGCGAACGGACGAAACTTGCCTACCGAGACTGACACTCGAGGTCCAAACAGATAATTATGCTCGGTGATGCTGACGTTAGAGCTGGAACAAACAAGTCCAATCGGTACGCTGGCGCAGTTTGAAAAGTTCTGCGAGCCGTAATGGCTGTCGAAATCGGCAACAATTCCGAGAAAAGGAATGATCTTGCCTTCGACTGAAGCTTCCCAGCCGTTCAGATTGGCGCCAGAATTCAGATCGCTATTCAGGTATGAGTAGCCGAAAAACACGTTGCCGCTGGTCGGGATCTGGGCGGTTGCCAGCCCTGCAAACAAAAACATAGAAATGAGAATAAATCCGATCTTTCGCATGACGATAAAAAGCCTGCCTTTCCAGAGAGTAGAAAGTTTCAGCCGGGTGAAACTTGCGTTGGGGTTTTAGATGCTGCGAGGCTCTGGGTGGTTAGCAGGCAGTAGCGGAATTTGCCTGGAGACAGAAATTACTAAGACTCTGACATCGCCAGCCGGAGAACGAGCGCTTCCGATAAAAAGCGGTCGAGTGCCATTCTACGGCTGGCTGCGGCTGTTCCAGGAGTTTGCTGATGTTTGATTTAGAACCGCCAAACCAATCCGGTCGATCCGCGAATATCGTTCTGTGTCGCGGACAGAAGATGGGTATGCATGTAGTCGAATTGCACGCGCCAGGAAAAACGGTGCATGAAGAGAAACTGGAACTTACGGTCGAAGCCTCCGCCCACATCTTCGGCGATAGGGTAGTGGCTTACGTTGGCCGACAACATGCGTTGTGCTCCAGCCATTACCTGTATGAATGGCCGCCACTTTCCATAATTCATGGAGAGCCTGGGCCCTAAGAAAAGGTTGTACTGCTGGATGCCGGCCCGGTAGAAGCCGCTTCCATCTAGCACCACCCCAATGTGCGGGTGCCGGGTGAGGGGAAAGTCTTCAATGGAGGCGTTCCATCCGCGGAAGGTATAGCGGTTAGTCGCGATCACATCGACGGAATCACCATAGGCAACTCCGACATACACGTTCCCACTGGGGAGCAGTTGCGCACTCGATAGGGTCGCGAACAGCATAAAGCTCAAGAACGCCAGCACCACGGCTGCGATTTTTGACACGAAAATGATTCCTCCTCCGGCAATTAGTGCCAGCAGCAAATTCTACCTGATTGTGTGAAATCCGTTAGATGCAGTGTACCCGACGCTCAAGATGCCCGCGTTCCAAAATTGTCCAGGTGCAAGTCTGGCACAAACTACTGAAATTTACGTTCTTTTTATGATTCCGAAACCCCTCTGCTCACGTCTATCTACTAGGATGAAATTCACCAATAGCACTTGGCAAACATGGCCGGCGATTGAATTGACTGGCCTCGGAATTCAACCAAAGGAGTCGCAGTTGAAACTTAGTTTAGAAACTCGACATCGTGGTGACGTGGTGGTGGTTTACTGCCAGGGGCGCATCGTTTATCGCGACGAGGCTGCCGCGCTTTCGAATCTGGTAGGGGAAGTTCTGCAGAGCAACGGTAAAGTGGTGCTCGATCTCAGCGGCGTCCGTTCCATCGACAGCGCTGGCATCGGCGAACTCGTGCTTCTCCATACCTGGGCTCAGGCGAAAAATGCGGAGCTGAAATACGCCAGTCCCAGTCCATTTGTGCGCGACTTGTTCGACCTCACCCATCTCGATTCATTTTTCGAGATCCATCCCAACTTGAACCAAGCCTTGGCAGCGTTCCAGTCGAAAGAAGTCTGCGCCGACTGCTGAGTCCACTCTGAGCACGATTTGGCCGGCAACTTCGAACATCATCTAGCTTTCCCGCTGGAAGCGGTAGCGGCCGCCTCGCTCCGTAGCTACTGCTTCAGCTACCTTCAGAAATGCCCGCGCCGCATGGGAGAGGCCCGCTTCTTTCCGGTAGATTAAGCGCAGCTTGCGTTGCACGCGCAACTCACGCACCGGAATTCTCACCAATTCGCCGCGCGCCACCTCCGTTTCCACACTGATTTCGGGCATCAAGGCTACGCCGTTGCCCATGGCAACAAATTGCTTGATCGCTTGCAATGTGGGCAACTCAAGGTCCATGTGTAAAGGGGTTTTGTGTTTTTGAAATGTCTGCAGAACTTTGTCGCGATAGGGGGAGGAAACGATGTGCGCCACAAACGATTCCGCTCCCAATTGACGGATACTGACCTCTCTCTCCGTGGCCAGCGGATGCCCGGGAGGAACCACCAGCACCAATTCGTCGAGGTAGGTCACGATAGAGTGCAGGCGAGGCTCTTCAGGCTTGTACGACAGCACACCCAGTTCGGCGGTGTGTTGCAAGACGTCATCGGGGATGCGGCTGCCCAGCGCACGCTGCACGGTAATCTTGATCATGGGATGCAGCCGTCGGAACTCCCCCAGCACCGGCAGCAGACAGAGCGCCGTGAATTCATTCGCCGCAATGACTAGCTTGCCCTTTTGCAGTTCCCGCAGTTCGACGAGCGATTCGTGGGCGTCACGGCGCAGGTTCAGGAGCTTCTCGGCGTACTCATAAAGCACCTGACCGGCATCGGTGAGCACGCCTTCGCGGGAGGAACGGTCAAACAGACTCTCGCCCAACTCATCCTCCAGCTTGCGAATGGTTTGGCTGACGGCAGACTGTGTGCGGTAGAGCTTTTCCGCGGCTCGAGAAAACCGGCGCTCTCGCGCCACGCTCAGAAAAACTTCCAGTTGGGACAGCTCCATTATTTTCAGTCCTTAACGGAAAACTACAGTTATCATTAGCAAAGCTTATCATAGAAGAATATCTAATGATTAAGATAAAATTATAAGGGTTGCTTCAGGAGCGTTGCCCGGTACGATAGACCGATACAGTTCTTTTCTAAGAAGGAAGACTCATGGCTGAGCAGATCCGCGTCACCGTTTTCGACACAACTCTGCGCGATGGAGAACAGTCGCCTGGTTGCAGTATGAACCATCAGGAGAAGTTGCGTCTGGCGCACCAGCTCGACCGCCTAGGTGTCGATGTGATTGAGGCCGGGTTTCCTATTGCTTCAGAGGGTGATTTCGAAGCGGTAAAGGCGGTCGCCGAAGTGATTCGCCGGCCCATCGTTGCCGGACTAGCGCGCGCTTGCCGGCCTGATATCGAGCGGGCGTGGGAAGCCTTGAAAGATGCCGCCCGTCCGCGCATTCATGTCTTCCTCGCGACCTCGGATATTCATTTGCAATACAAACTGCGCATCACCCGCGATCAATGCCTGGCGCAGGCTCGGGAGGCTGTGGGATTCGCGAAGTCGCTTTGCGATGACGTGGAGTTTTCTCCCGAAGATGCCACGCGTACCGACACTGATTTTTTGTGCAAAGTTCTCGATGCTGTAGTTCAAGCAGGCGCCACTACGCTCAATATTCCGGATACGGTTGGCTATACCGTGCCAGCGGAATTCGGCGAACTGATTGCAACCATTCGCCGCCGGGTGAAGGGAATCGAGGATGTTACCATCTCGGCGCATTGTCACAACGATCTCGGCATGGCAGTCGCCAACAGCATGGCGGCCATCGCGGCCGGAGCGCGGCAGGTGGAATGCACCATTAATGGCATCGGAGAACGCGCCGGCAACGCTGCACTGGAAGAGATTGTCATGGCTCTGCGAGTGCGTCGCGATCGCTATCCGTATGAGACCAGCATTGCGGCGGAACAACTCTTCGCCGCCAGCCAGATGCTGAGTGAGATCACTGGTGTTCCGGTGCAGCCGAACAAAGCCGTTACCGGACGCAATGCTTTTGCGCACGAGGCGGGAATCCATCAGGATGGCGTACTCAAGAATCCGCTGACCTACGAGATTATGACGCCGCAGTCCGTGGGCGTGCCCGATTCAAAGCTGGTGCTAGGAAAGCACTCGGGTCGCCACGCTCTCAACATTCGTTGTGAACAGCTTGGCTATCAGTTTGACCGGCGCGCGCTGGATGATATTTACCGCCGCTTCGTCCGGCTGGCCGATAAGATCAAACACGTAGAAGATCATCACCTGTTGGAATTGATTCGCGACACCCACAAGCCGTCTTCGTCGGCCACGCCGCTGTTCGAGCCGCTTTCCATCGCGGCAGCCGCGAGCGTTTCGGCCCATGAGGCGCAGCGTCCGTTTCCGCTGGTTCCGCAAACCAATGCATTCGGCGTTCCGATCCCCATTCCGGGGGACCAGCACCACGATCAGGAAGATTATCTCTGGGGCGTGTAGGCCAAGTTTTATCTGTGGGGACAGCCGCTCTTAGCTGTGCGATGGCAGTCGTTGATCGCCGGCGAAATCATTCATTCCGCGGTCGGTCGCTGCATCGCGTTTTCCGCTAAACTAATTCCCGCATGCTTCTGAACCTCACCATTCTCCCCGGCGATGGAATCGGTCCCGAAGTCACTGAGCAAGCCGTACTGGTTCTTCGCGCGATTGCCGACAAATTTGGCCATGAAATTGAACTCAAGCGCAAGAATATTGGCGGCGCGGCTCTGTCCGCGGTAGAAGATCCTTTGCCTGGGGATACCTTGCAGGCTTGCCTCGCGTCCTCAGCCGTGCTGATGGGCGCGGTGGGAAATCCGGCGTACGATCATTACCCCAACCACCTTCGTCCCGAAGCTGGATTATTGCGACTGCGCCGTGAACTCGGCGTCTACGCGAACTTGCGGCCCGCTATGTGTTTTCCCGCCCTGGAAGATTCGTCTCCGCTGCGCGCAGAATTCATCCGCGGAACTGACATGATGATTGTGCGCGAGTTGCTGGGCGGCCTGTATTTCGGAGAACCGCGTTCGATCGCGGGCACGCCCGGATCCCGCGTAGCCACGAATACCATGACATACGACGAGGCGGCTATCGAGCGCATCGCGCGCGTGGCTTTCGATCTAGCCATGAAACGCAAGCGGAAGGTTTTGTCTGTGGACAAAGCCAACGTTCTGGAATGTTCCCGCCTGTGGCGCGAGGTCGTCATCCGCTGCGCGAAAGATTATCCGGAGGTGCAGCTCTCTCACATGTATGTGGATTCTGCCGCTATGTCGCTGGTGCAGCGTCCTAAAGACTTTGACGTGGTACTTACCGAAAATATGTTCGGCGACATTCTTTCTGATCAGGCTGGCGGGGTGGTGGGTTCGTTGGGACTGTTGGCCTCGGCCAGCATTGGCGGCCCCGTCGGATTGTACGAGCCAGTGCACGGTTCCGCGCCAGACATTGCGGGGAAGGGAATCGCGAATCCTCTGGGCGCGATTCTTTCCGCCGCGTTGCTGCTGCGGCATTCTTTTCAATTGGAGCGGGAAGCGGCTTGCGTGGAGAATGCGGTCAGCGCGGTTTTGAATCAGGGTTATCGCACGGCCGATCTGGCGCGGAAGGGACAGAGTTCTGCTTCAACGTCCGAGATGGGGAGCAAGGTGGTTGAAGCAGTAAAGACTTCGCAGCAGGAAAAAAGATCGGCTTGAAACTCTTAATTTCTAACTCCGACCTCAAGCTCTGGGTGCAGGTCCTCCGGGCAGAGTTTTGACCGGCTGTGGGGCGGCGGCGGCAGGAATTCGGCCGTCGTATTTTCCGGTCAGATCGCACCAGCGGATGCGCAGCATTTCTTCAAACATCCGCGCTCCATCCATCAGGGGATTGATTCGGGTACCGCCCACGTGCCCCCAGCGGACCGGCACTTCTGCCACACGGAAACCGAATTTTCGCGCGAGAAAGAGAATTTCTGGATCGAACCCCCAGCGCTCAATGCGCTGCAACGGCAATATCGTTTGCGCTGCACGGCGAGTAAAAGCTTTGAAACCGCACTGCGTATCCTTAAATTGCAGCCCCAGGATAATTCGGTTCAGACCATTGAAGACGCGCCCAAAAAGCTGCCGGTGGAGCGACTGGCGCTGCGTTTGCAATTCGGAGCGCAGCCAGCGCGAGCCGATGGCAATATCCGCTCCCGCGGCCAAAGCTTGCAGCAGTTTCGGCATTTCGTCGATGGGCGAAGATAAGTCGGCGTCACTGAACACCACGATATCGCCCCGCGCATTCAGAATTCCATTACGGACGCTGTAGCCTTTGCCGCGATTGCCGGGATTCTCCACCAGCCGGAGGATCGGATTTTTCTCCGCAAACGTGCGTACGATTTGCGCCGTGTTGTCGCGCGAACCATCGTTTACCACGATCACTTCCGCGTCCCATCCCTGCTGTCGGACGTACGTCAGCACCCTCTCCAGGGTTTCCCCGAGGCGCTGCCCCTCGTTATAAGCCGGAATAACGATGCTATAGGTCATTTCGTCGAATGGGATCATATAAGTCCGGCTGCCCCGGAATGCTTAAGATGTCCCTTTCTACAAATCTGTTGCTTTTTCAGCGTAGACTCGGCCCAGCGAAAAGAAACTAAAGCAAATGCCCTCAGCCAGGCTCCTGTTTACGCCACGTTCCGCTGCTCCAGCAGCATGCTGAAGAATTCGTTTACCAGATCGCCATCCAGCAAACCCTGGCGGGCCTTCTCGCGCATCGTCTGCGCGGATTGCTCATGGCCGATCGCGGGCTTATAGGGCCGGGCGGTGCGCAGAGCGTCGTAGACGTCCACCACCTGCAAAATCCGCGGCAGCAGCGGGATTTCACCCGCCCGCAATCCATCCGGATAACCCGACCCATCGGGATGCTCGTGATGGTGCCGGATGATAGGCAACACCAGGCGCAACGATTTCAGAGGCCGACAAATATTTTCTCCGGTCACCGGATGTAACTTCATGATCTTCCATTCTTCCGGCGTGAGGTCGCTGCCTTTCTTGAGAATTTCGTCGGGTACAGCTATCTTGCCCAAATCGTGTAGATATCCGCCACGGCGCAGGGCCAGAACGGAATCCGCGTCCAGTCCCAGATGCCGCCCCAAATCTGATACGGCCGATGCCAACCTTTCGCAATGACCTTCAGTATAGGGATCGCGGCCTTCCACAATCAGTCCCAGCGTGCATAACACCGAATCCGCCGTCTCCAACTCATCGGTAAATTCTTTCACCCGCAGCAACGACTTCACGCGCGCGGTTAATTCCTCTGCTAATACCGGCTTATTCAGGAAGTCGTCCGCTCCGGCCTCAATTCCGCGAAGTTTATCGGCGCTGTCGCTCAATCCGGTGATTAATACAAAAGGAATCAGCCGCGTGGCAGGATTTTCTTTAAGATCGCGGCACAGCTCGTATCCTGACTTTCCCGGCATTTTTACATCCGAAAGGATGAGATCGGGCGCCTGCCGACGCACTTCTAGTTCCGCCTGTTGCGCATCCGCAGCGGTCACTACGTCGTAGCCGCGCATCGTCAACAACTGGCTCATGAGGGCGGCGATTCCTGGATTATCATCTACCACAAGAATCCGAGAGGTATGTCGTCGCGTCCAGTTGTCGGTAATGCTTGAGTCGGAAGTCAGGTCGCGCGCGGAAGTTTTCCCCACATTGCTGCTCAAGGCCAGACGAGGATCGCGGGGAAAGCTCATCAGATTGAGTATCTACAAACGGTAAGTCTACCGCAATGTCGAAGTCGGTGTTCAGGTAAGGACGCCGCGAGGCAACGCTAGCTGCTGACTGACTTTATCCCACTTTGAAACTCATCCTAAAAAATTGTGGCTCCTTTGCTTGTATCTATAGTGTTCGATGCTTAATCTCTGGTCATGATGATACGGTTTTACCGATTGCGAAAGCAGATGGCGCTGCCGATTTTGATCTTCAGCTTGACTAACTTTGCTTTCTCCGCCACCAAGCCTCACGTGGTTACACTTGGGAAATGGAGCACGGTTCAATGGTTCCCTGGCACCGACGCAGCGGACGAGAAGCCGGTTGCTCTCAAGGTCCGTCCGCTCTTGATTGACGCCCGCGTGAAGGAATTTACTGTCGGAACCCCGCACGATATAACAGATCGCCTATTCGTCATTCGACGCTCCTTCCGGGTCAACGATAGCCTGCCGCAGGAGCCCACTGTTCCTCCGCACTGGCAATGGCAACGCGGGGGATGGCTGCTGGTTGATCGCGTGACCGGCCGTATCTCCCCCATCAACTTACCTGAGTTCGACGCCGTTTACTCCGACGTCACCTGGTACCGCGACTACGCCGCTTACTGCGGCGTTTCCGATGACAGCAAGCAGATTTACGCCATGGTCGCGCAGATCAATCGACGAAAGCCGATGGTGAAGTGGCTGATCGAAGAGACGAAATTCGCGACAGAAACTCAGCAATGGCAGATTCCAGATCCGCCGTGCAGGCTGCCCGACTGGCAGCGATCTCCTGCCCGGGTAACCTTCGAATCAAATCCAACGACAAAACGGACCTACGTGATTCGAGGCCACTCCGTCGACTTGTCGAGTCGCGAAGAAGAAGACGAAGAAGCGGCGAAATAGTGGCGCTTGCATCCGAAGTATTCTTGCGTCCGTAGCTCTCGGTTGAGCACCGGACTACTGCCCGACGGTTTCCGCGGCCGGTAAGTCTTGAGTGAAAGTTTTCTCCTTCACTTTCGCGCTCGTAACCAGAATGACAGACAAAACCACGATCATGCTTCCCATCAGGATGAAGCGGTCCACGCGTTCATGCAGAATCAGCCACCCCAGGAAAACTGCGATCACCGGATTCACGTACGCATAAGTGGAAACCTTCGACGTAGGGACATGCTCCAGTAAGTAGATGTAAGCGGTGTAGCCGATCCAGGAACCGCACACGACTAGATACGTCACCGCGCCCACGCCGCGAGCCGTCCACACTACGTGCGAAAAATCTCCGAGCATTGCAGCATACAAAAAGCTCCCAGCCCCTGCTGCCGTTATCTGCCATCCGGTGGCACTGAATCCGTCCATACCGGACTGCCAGCGCTTTGACAGCACCGATCCCAACGCCCAGGAAAAAGACCCACCGAGGAGTGCCACGCAGGAGAGCAGCTCGCGGCGTCCCAGAGAAGAGGTGGAATGTAATTGCGGCCAGAACAAAACGAATAAACCTACAATGCCCAACGCCAGCCCGGTTTTACCTCGCCATGAAATGCGATGGTGGCCCAGCAGCAACGAATCCAGCACCAGAAACCAGAGCGGCGTGATAGCGATAATCAGCGCCGCTAAACCCGATGGGACGGATAGTTCCGCCCATGCGAGCGTTAGATTCCCTCCCATCAGCAGTAATATCCCGACCACAGCCGCCAAAGCAATTTGCCGCACGGAATACAGGATTCTGCGCCCCGTTAGTGCGCATACCGCGAGCATCACGACTCCGGCGATCGAAAAACGCACGGCGCACATTACTGCCGGAGGAATCTTTTGCACCGCAATATCGATCGCCAGATACGTCGAGCCCCACAGCAGATACACCAGCCCGAAGGCAAGAATCACCGCAAACCGGCTTGGGCTGTGTACTTTGGGCATATGAAAATATGGGAAGCTAAAAGATATCAGACGATTGCCGGCCCAGTGGGATTCGAAACTTGTGAGGACGCAAAAGGCCCGTAATCATCAATAAATTGGGGGTTACGTCGCGGAGCGCTTCCAGCTATAATGACGTAGTGATGTTGACTGTTAGCGATGCTGCGCAACAATCCCAATTCGCATCTGCCCGAGTGCTGGCTGCACTGCCTGGTGTGTCCGCGGCGCTATCGTGCGAATTTGCCTTCCCGTCTTCGTCCCAGTCTCTTCGGTAGTGATTAGTAATCTTCCTGCCTGACTCGCCCCAGCTTGCGCATACCTAAACCAGGGTCCGCGCATTCCGAGGTTGCATTTACCCATAACGAGCAGCTGACTACTGACAACTGCTGACGGAGGATTCCATGACTACCAATACCATGACTGCAACGAACGCAGCTGCTGGACCAAAGATCAGGACGGCGCTGCCGGGGCCGAACGCCAAGCGCGTGCTCGCCAATGATGAAAAATATATATCACCTTCGTATACACGTTCGTACCCGCTAGTGGCTAAGAGCGGCCGCGGCATCGTGATTACGGATGTCGATGGCAATGAGTTTTATGATTTTTCAGCGGGCATCGCCGTGACTTCGACCGGACACTGCCATGCGCATGTGGTCGCCGCTGTGCAGAAGCAGGCGGGCGAGCTGATCCATATGTCGGGCACGGATTTCTATTACGAGAACATGGTCCAACTGGCCGAGCGTCTGTCGAAGATTGCGCCTATGCCCGGGCCGCACAAGATCTATTACGGCAACTCGGGTGCGGAAGCGATTGAGTGCGCACTGAAGCTGGCGCGCTATCACACCAAGCGGCAGAACATCATTGCCTTCTTTGGGGCGTTTCATGGGCGCACCATGGGAGCCTTGTCGCTGACTGCGTCGAAACCGCAGCAACGGCGCCGGTTTGCGCCACTGGTGCCGGGCGTAACTCACGTGCAATATCCCGACCTGTATCGCGGACGCAAAGATGCCACTCAGGATCCCGATGCGTTCGCGCTCAACTGCGCACGCTTCATCGAAGAGAAACTGTTCAAGACAATACTGCCTCCCGAGGAAGTGGCAGCGATCTTCGTAGAGCCAGTGCAGGGCGAGGGCGGTTACGTGG
>JBAVQD010000161.1:0-29229 GCA_049693675.1 Candidatus Sulfotelmatobacter sp.
CTTCATTCGTCATGGGATCTTTGGGAATGACTTTGATGTAGCCCCCAGTCACCAGATCGTCCAGCGATTGCGGCGCTTTCTGTTTGTCGAGAGTATATTGCGAGATGAGCGAGCGCAACTCGAACAAGTCCTGACGCAGCACGGCCTCGCGCGAACGCACGACCGACTGGTTATAAATGGGGAGCGCAATCGACATCAGGATCACCATGATGCTGATCACGATCATCATCTCCAGCAGAGTGAAACCGGAACTGCCGCGGGTTTTAAATCTGCTTGCCATTTACCAGTCCTTATACTTTGTGCCGTCGAGCGCTTCGTCCTGCGATTTGGTGTAAACGTCAAACACGCTCTGCCCGCCGAATGAATCGGAATCCGGATCGTCCTGCATCGATCTCATGCCCCACTCTGTGGTGCCGGTCATTGGATCGACGGGAATCTTGCGCAGGTACCGGACCTTTTTCCCCTGTACGTCTACGCCCTTTACCAGCGTTTCCAGGTCCGGAGGATAACCCTGGCTGTCCACTTTGGTCTGAAAGGCATTGCGGTCGGCGTCGATCTTGTAACGATCGATAGCATCGCGCATTTCCCATAGATCGGCCCGCAGCCGGCGCTCCTTTTCCCGCTTGATGCTGAGGCGCGCCATGGGTACGGCCATGGTCGACAGGATCAGCAGGATGGTGGTTGCAATAATCAGTTCCAGGAGCGTGAACCCGCTGTCGGGCTTCGTTCTCCGCCCCCTGCAAAATCTGCTTAGCTTCATCTTCTACTCTTCAAAAAGTAATCTTCACTAGCGCGCCTATTGCACAGTGACCGACGCTTGCGCGCCGTTCACCGTAATGGCCTGCAAACCGGGATCGCGCGCTCCGCCCCGGGTAATGGTCAGCGGAGTTTGTCCTTCGGCTTTTGCCTCAAATGTCAGGGTAAGCACGGCTCCCTGCCCGGAAACTCCGCCTGACCCGGGCGGCCGGGCCGCCGTAATCTGCAAAGTTCCAGGGGGATCTTCGCGTTTTACCAAAGCAACCGCTTGCCCATCCTGCGAAAGGAATCCGCCATTGGAAACGTTCACCAACTGCAGTTTTGACGGATCGTAATTCATCTGCACCGGCACGGAATACACATTCTGCGCGCCAGACATTAATAGATTCACGACGAATGTGTTTCCCTTCTTAACCGTAATCTGCCCCGGATCAAAAAGGAAGTTCGCGCTACCCTGCGTTCCCGGAGCCGGCAGCTGATTCGAGTTTTGATTTCCCGGCGCCGGCGTCGCAGGCGTCTGACTTGGAGACCCCTGTCCTGCGGGTGTAGTGGCCACCGAATGGTTCACTTCGCGCAGTTGAACCACATTTGCGGTCCCGATATCGATAGCCCGCTGGTTTAATTCGCTCAAGCTGGTTCCACGAATAATATGAGGCGTGATGGCGAAGACCGTCTCGTCCTGCTCGTTATCCCGCGTCTCCTGGCCAAAAAGGTATTTTATAATCGGAAGCTGCGCCAACCCGGGAATGCCAGTCAGTGCCTTGGTCTGCGAATCATCCATGATTCCGCCAATCAGGCTCGATTCACCATCCTTCAGGCGGATTTCGTGCTCGATTTTTTTCTGGCCGATGATGGGCTGGCTGATGCCGCCGATGCTGGATTGGCCGACCACCGAAGAGATTTCCATGGTGATCTTCAAAGTCACTTCCCGGTCCGAATGCACGTGCGGCGTAACATCGATATTTACACCGACGTCAAGATATTGGAACTGAGTGTTCACCAGCGGGTTAATACCCACGCCGCCGATTCCGGGCTGGAACGATCCGGTGGCCACCGGGACGCGTTCGCCGATCTTCAGCGTCGCCTTCTGGTTATCCAGCGCGCGCACCTGCGGGTTCTGCAACATCTTGGTGTCGGTATCACCGATCAAAGCTGATAAATTTGCCGACCCAATCGACACTTGAAAATCAGTCGCGTTCAAGTTCCCCAGTGTATTCAGCTCGAGTCCCGTGGAGCCGGAAGCCGCAGGCGTTGAAACTCCGGTCGTGCTGTTCGTTGTAGTAGTGGCGGTATTGAGATTACTTTGCAGAGTGACTGTAGCGCTGGTCGGCGGACTTAATCCCAAGGTTCGCGACTTGTCTCGGCTCACCTGCAATACTGCGATGTCGACTACCACTTCCGGGCGCGCCTTATCCAAATCCTCAACTAATTTCTCGGCCAGTGCAATTTGGTCGGGGGTACCGCGAACCACCAGCGCATTCTGCGAGAGCAACTGCTGCACGCGCTGCACGTCCAGCACGGCGCGAATCGCGTTCACCACGTCTTGCAACTCGGTGGGCTGCGAAAGATTCTGCAGGTAAAAAGTTTTTAGAACGCTCTGTTCCAATTCCTTACGCTTGGCCGGATTGTCCTGGGCCACAAAAATCGTATTGGAAGTCACCGGCCGCCAGAAAGTTTTCGACTCCAGCGCCGTAATCTCCAGCGCATCTTGCAGCGTCACTCCATTCAACTCGACCTTAATCCGGCGCGAGGTGTAATCCGGGTCAAACAGAACGTTGATTCCGGCAATTTTTCCGATCGTCTCATAGATGACTTTGCTGTCATCCGTGGCTTTGATTGTGAGAGGAGTGTTCGAGATGGGAGCTAACTCTACTGGGCCGCCTGCTTCTCTGATCTTGCGTTCCAGGCTGCCCGGAGGGCCTGCGGCCTGCGGCGGAGGATTCTCCTTGTCATTGATCATCTGCAGAGTCTTTTTCAACTCTTGTTGAGCACTGAACAGCGAGGGGTCGATGAGTGCCGCTTTTTGAAAGTCAGCCAGCGCCTCCTGGAGTTTGCCCTGGTCGCGAAGCACCTGACCTTGATGAACCAGCGTGGCGGCGGTCTTAAAGCGCATGCGCTCAAACGAAGCGCGGTAGCGCAAATCCTTCGGTTTCAAGTCATAAGCCCGCTTGTAGAGATCGTAAGCGGCTTCGTAGTTCTGGCGCGCCTCGGCGTCCTCGGCCTTCTGGTAAATCGTCTTGGCCTTATCGGCAATCGCGGGGAGTATGATAACCAGAACCAGCAGCGCAACCGCCGCAGGCATCAGACGTTTCATTCGACAGTCCTCGTCTCAAAATCTTTGCCGGAAATCCTCACGGGGCAGGCAGTGATTGCCCCGACAGCCCGTTTCCAGCGACCTGCTCGAAGTACAAAAATTGATGCTTTTGCAGCGATTATAGCATCGGCCTTCGCGCCTCCCCATCTCATTGCACGCACGGCAGTTACACTCTTTGGTCTTAGCCCCAGTGGGTAAGACCCGCTACCATGGGTCCGGAATTCGATGGCCGGCAACCGGACGCCATATTTCGCCCCGCATTTCGCGCTAAGATAAAGCCACCACTTCTAACCATGCCGCGACAATCCACACACCAGACCAAACCCAGCCCGGAGAAATCCCCCCGGCGCGATCCTACGGCCTCCGGCCAGCGGGACGCTGCCGTTAATAGGATCGCTTCCCATAACTACTTCTTGCTGGAAAAATTTGAGTGTGGCGTGGTTTTAACCGGCACCGAGGCCAAATCAGTCCGCGGAGGCCTGGCCAACCTGAAAGATTCGTACGGCCTGGTCAAAGATGGCGAACTCTGGCTCTTGAATGCCCACATCGGCCCCTACGAGCACGGGAACATTCACAACCACGCTCCGCTGCGCACCCGCAAGCTGCTCATGCACAAAGAAGAAATCCGCAAGCTGATCGGCAAAACCCAGCAAAAAGGGCTGACGCTGATTCCCGTCCGCATGTACTTCAAAAACGGCAAAGTAAAAGTTGAGCTTGCTCTGGCCAAGGGAAAACAGCTCTGGGACAAACGCGAAACCGAGCGCCGCAGGACTGCAGATAAAGAAGCGAGAGAAGCCATTAGAAGCCGGAAGAAGTAGATCCTCGATTGGAACTTGCCGGCGGACGAGACTTGCACTACAATGTAGTGCATGAAATCTGAGGTCTATAGCTGGAGGCTCTCGGCGGCGAGAAAAGCCGAACTTGAAGCGGAAGCCCGTCGCGAAGGCACTTCTCTGTCGGCGCTCTTGGATCGTGTCACCGCCGATTGGCTTGCCGAACGGCGCAGCGGGCACTCCGATGACGATGCTGAACAAGCCGCTCTCCGGAAACGAGTGATGACCACCGTGGGAACCATCCGGGGCAACGACCCCGCCCGCTCCGAACAAGCTGCGGAACTGGTCCGAGACGTTATCCACAAAAAGCACATCAAGGAGTCCGATGCACTCGCCCGCCGGTTCGCTAGCAGGACTGATTGACACCGGAGCCATTCTAGCGATTGTTGATGCCGCGGATCGATGGCATGCACTTTGCGTTGACGCGCTTCAGACGATTCGCATGCCTCTGCTCACCACCGAAGCGGTGCTCACCGAGGCCTTCCATCTCGCGGGGAAGAATCCGCACGCGGTCGAAAAAACATGGCGATTCGTCCTCTCGGGCGCGCTTACGGTTCACCCTATGCACGATTCTGACTTGCTGGAACTGCATGCGCTGATGGCTCAATATGCGGACTGTCCTATGGATTTCGCCGACGCCACCCTGGTTCACCTCGCTGCGCGGGAACACCTGAGCACAATTCTCACGATCGATCACGATGATTTCGAAACTTACCGGCTCCCTGGGCGAAAAAAGTTCACAATCCTTCCGCGGCGGACCGGAAGATAAAGTAGAACTTAGATTATGATGGCGACCGGAGCCGTCGCTGCCATCAAAACCGTAAACCTCAAATCCGGCATGCCCGAAGTTTCCCAAGCCCTCCAGCGCCTGGACCGCGAGTTGGCCTTGGCACGCCAAACCCAACTCACTCTCTTAAAGCTAATCCACGGTTACGGCTCAACCGGCGCGGGCGGAGACATTCGTATCGCCGTGCAAAAGCGCTTGTTCGAGATGGTTCAAAGCGCTCAGATTCGCGGCTGCATCTTTGGCGAGAACTGGTCGAAGTCGGACGAAACGACGTGGAGACTTCTGCAATCGCATGGCGATCTCAAGAAAGATCCTGACCTAGGCCGCGGCAATCGCGGCATCACGGTCGCCATCATTTAATCAAGATCGAACGATCGCATAAGGAAATCATTTAAGACAACCTTTGGAAAGCTACGCCCCTTGCGGCTCCGGCGGCGTTGGAGGAATCACGGGCGTAAGACTTGGCTCACTCACCACTGGCGCACCAACTGGCGCAGGCGTGATCGGCTGGATCACCACCGGCTCGACCATATTCTGCAGGTAGTAGGTAACAGCTACCCCGCGCTGCCAGAAGCGCGGAATCAACAACAGCAGCAGCATGAATTGACTGAGAAAAAACGCTCCGATCACGCTGGCCGGCGGGACCAGCTTCATCCACGCCCAGAGCCCGGCCACGAGCACGACTGCCGCTACAATCGTGGTCACTACATAGCTTCCGACCAGTCGCCCCAGACTTCGCCACATATGACGGAAGCCAGTTCCAATCGACCTTCGCACCGCGCGTTGATCGCTGAGCACGATGTCGGCTTCCGCCAGATCAAACCAGATACGCAATGCCGTCATCACCAGAAAGATGATAATCATGTCGACCACGCGAACTTCAAACAAAAGCAGCTCGTGCGTGCTCTCCATTGCTTTCTTTTCGACAACGCTATTCAAGCCGAACAGTACTCCGGCCGCTACTCCCATCACGATGCCGGCCACAAACAACAGGCGGATAAATCGCCACAAGTTTCGTCCGCAGGCGCGGAAAAAATCCTCTCGCGGCAAATGGTAGGTAGAGGCATAGCCTTGCAGCACGCCAGGCAAAAAGAGCGCGGTGGCGAAGAAGAAGATCAAAGCAAAGTGCAATCCGGAAACCCTGGCGGCGTGAGTAGTGCCAAACTCGGGCTGCACAAACATCTCGACCAAAACGCCAACATCGAAGCCGTGTACCAGGCTTCGCGACAGGAGGCTGTGGTCCAGATAATCGTGCAGCTGATTGCTGAACGCCGCCGCGCCCAGCCACGCCAGCGCCAGATTCAACACATAGAACCAGACAATGTATCGCTTGTTGCGCGTCACTCGATCCCACCCGCCGCTTAACAAACCTTGTTGCTCTACCATGCGTCCTGCCTCAATTCTTGTCGCCCCCTTGCATACTGAAACCCCGTTCTAAACCGCCCACCAGGCCAGCGCCTGTCCCAGCCACTGCGTCATAAACAGCCAGTAATTTGCCAGCTTGCGCGCCGGCTTTCCGTGCTCCTCCGCTGTGTAGCTGTTATTGAAATCGTTGCGGTCAATCTGGATTTTGTGATCCGGATCAATCTCCGCCGACTCCACTTTGGCTTTTTTCTCGTACATGAACTTCGTCCAGCGGCTCACCCCGTCCCAGTGCTCGCGGATTTTTTCGCCGTTATCAAACTTGATCTCCACATCCACCGGCATCACGAAATCGCCTTTTCGCTGCAGCCAGACGTAGGAGCGATACACGGTATCCTTGTCATCCTTTTTCGACGAGCTCTTCTTATCTTCGTACCAGTTCGCCGGGAAAGATTCGATCTTCAGCACCTTGTAATCCATTACCTGCGAACCGTAAATCGCCTGATCGAAATACCAGCGCAGATTCTTGCCGGAAACATCCTCAATCGTTTTCAGAAAGTCTTCCTTCGTGGGATGAGTGAAGCGATACTTCATGAAATAGACATGCATCGCCTTGGCCATGGTGTCTTCGCCGATGATGCCTTCTAGCGTGAGCAGCACGCTTGCGGTCTTGCCATACGTGATGCCGCCGTAGGAGTTGTAGCTGTAATAGTCGTAGGCTTTTTGCGCGATGGGATCGAGGTCGGCCACACCAATGTAGCCAAGCCGTTGCTCTTCGCGCTCACCCACGGTGTCGCCAGCCAGATTCAAAATCGAAGTTCTCTTACCCAGAATCGAATCCAGCACTTTCACTTCCGTATAACTATTGATCCCCTCGTCCATCCAGGCGTCTTCAAATTCATTCGTCGCCACCATGCCATACCAGTACTGGTGACCGAATTCGTGTTCCACCACGACTTCGGGCAGATGTAGTCCTTCCGGCATGAACCAACTCGTATCGCCGGTAATAAACGTGGGATATTCCATTCCGCCTGCCGCCGAATCCGGCTCGGGATCGACCAGCGTGATCGTCTTGTAGGGATACGGCCCGTACCAGTTTTCGAAATGTTCCAGCGATTCTTTCAGGATTTTTTCGTGCCGCCCCACCTGGCTCCAGTGCGCCGGCTGCATCAGGATGCGCATCTGCACCGGCCCCATCTGCCCCTGAAAGACGCCGTCTTCTTTTACTTTGTAACGCGGGCTGGCGGTCCACGCGAAATCATGGATGTCATCGCCGTGATAGCTGACAGTCTTCGTCTTGTCAGAGTTGTTTACTTCTCCAACTTTCACGCCGCTCGCCCCGACTACCTCATATTGCGGTACCGTCAGCTTGACGTCGTACACTCCGAAGTCGGCGAAGAACTCCGTCATCGCGTGATACTGATGGCAATTCCAGGCTCCATGCCACCAAGCGCCAACCTTCGGGAACCACTGTCCACCCAGCACAAAATCGCGTTTCCAACCCGACCGCGCTTGCGTCTCGGGAAACTTAGTCTGAAAGGAAATCTTGAACTGCACGTATTCGCCCGCCGGGATCGGCTTTGCCAGCGGCAAGTCAACCACAGTCTTATCGTCCTTGTTGCTATCGTCCGGTTGGATAAACTTCAGGCGCGATGTCAGATCGCCCTGCCCAACCACCTCAATGCTCTGGATGCCTTCCGACCCGTATTCCTTCGTCTCCCACTTGTCGTAGCTGGTGTCCCGGTTGCCGGCGACTTTTGCCTCCCGCACAAAAGTCGAGTTCGGCTGAAATGCATTCTGATAAAGATGAAACGGAAAATGATCGAGCGCCTGGCCCGTCAGATTGTGATAAGTAAGCACCTCGCTGGCATCGACGGTGTGGGTGGTTGCGTTGTACTTAGCGTCGATCTCATAGTGGACCACCCGCTGCGACATTGGCTTGTCCGAATTGATGGCCAGCGTCGTATCAGGAATTGTGAGCGAGCCGTTCGAAGCCGCATTTCCAACCGACGCCGATATTGCAGTTCCCGTTTTCTGCAGTGCAGCCGCCCTCGCCGCGTGTTCCTTTACCAGCAGAGACAGCGCAATCACAGATACCACCGGAAACAAGACAATCACCCACCGGATATTCATGAACAAACCCCTGTTTTGGCTACGGGATGGAATCATACCGCAGGCGGTCGAACAGCGTCACCCGGTTGAGACCTACGCACGAGCCCATTCATTAGTTCCCCAAACCAGTTGTGAAGGTTAGACTTTCGATCTCGCACCCGCGTCTGTTAACATTGCGGCCACATGCTCGGACAGACGATTTCCCATTACCGCATCGTGTCAAAGCTCGGCGGTGGGGGAATGGGCGTGGTCTATGAAGCTCAGGATGAGCGGCTTGGGCGTCGCGTGGCGTTGAAATTTCTTCCTGAAGATCTGGCCCAGAACCCACAGGCGCGCGAACGCTTTCAGCGCGAAGCCCGCGCCGCATCCGCGCTGAACCATCCCAACATCTGCACCATTTACGACATCGGCGAATACGAGAACCGGCTCTACATCGTCATGGAGTGTCTGGAAGGCACTACGCTGAAATATCGCATCGAAGGCAAGCCAATACCGGTTGAGCAAGTCGTGGACTTCGCCGCACAGGTGGCCGACGCACTGGACGTGGCGCACTCCGCCGGCATTGTTCATCGCGATTTAAAACCGGCAAACTTATTTCTGACCAAACGTGGTCAAGCCAAAATTCTCGACTTCGGATTGGCCAAAGTCTCCACCGGACCGATGCCGCAATTCGAACCTGCCGGCGGATCGCTGCCCACTATGGCTATCGACGCGAATCTCACCAGTCCCGGCAGCACGGTGGGAACCGTCGCTTACATGTCTCCCGAACAAGCTCGCGGAGAAGACCTGGACGCGCGCACCGATTTATTTTCCTTCGGCGCCGTGATGTACGAAATGGCCACCGGACGCCAGCCCTTCACCGGAAATACTTCCGCCATTATCTTCGATGCGATTTTGAACAAGCCTCCGACTGCGCCAGTCCGCTTCAATCCTGATCTTCCGGCCCAGCTCGAATCTGTCATTAACAAATGTCTTGAGAAAGACCGCACGCTGCGTTATCAGACGGCTGCCGATCTTCGCGCCGACTTGCACCGTCTGAAGCGCGATACGCAGTCCTCGAAAGTCGCAGCAGTTTCCGGCTCGGTTGCAGCCGCGTCGCAGCAGCAATCGAAATCTCGAAAATGGCCGGTGATAGCCGCGGTGATCTTTGCCTGCGCGATCATCGCGGTCCTGGCGGGCGGTTTTTTTGCTGGATGGTTCACCAAGCAACAGCCCTACACTCAAGCTGAACTAAAACCGCAGCAACTCACTGCCAACTCTTCCGAGGATCCAGTCGCGGTCACCTCCGTTTCGCCGGATGGAAAATATCTTCTCTATGCCGATCTCGAAGGATTACATCTCCGGCTTCTCGGCACGGGAGAAACGCAATCGCTTCCCATCCCTGACGCCTTTTGCTTTCGTTGAGCCCGCATCGAATGGTCCCAGGATGGGACCAAATTGCTGGTCAGCGGCCCGGTTGCTCAGGAAAAGCAGGGCACTTGGATAATCTCCGTGATCGGCGCCACGCTGAAAAAATTGCGCGACGACGCTCACGACGCATCGCTCTCGCACGATGGAACGAAAATTGTCTTTCGCGACGCCGTGAAGCACGGCGTCTGGATCATGGATGCCGACGGCGGCAATGCCAAAGAATGGATGAAGCACGAAGCGGGCATGCATATTTTCTATCCGACCTGGCTTGCCAACGACAAGCGGATCGCCTATGCCAGGCTTTGGAACGCAAATGGCGAAGCGAAAGTTGTGCTGGAAAGCCGCAATTCAGAAGGCAGTGATCCAGTCATTATGCTTTCCAATCCACGGCTGAGCGATGAGAGTTGGGGGCAAGACGGGCGCCTTATTTATTCTCTGCGCGAGCCTCCGCCCAACCAGTACGACTCCAATCTTTGGCAGTTGCGCTTCGATCCCGCAACCGGCAAGGCCAAGGGAAATCCACGGCGCCTCACCGATTGGACCGGGTTCTTCTTCAACAATCCCGAGTTGACTACGGATGGAAAGCGTCTGGTCTTCCTGAATCACAAAGCGCAAAGCGATGTCTATGTTGCCGAGTTGGAAAACGGCGGAAGCGCGTTAAAGACTCCGCAGCGGCTCACTCTCGACGACCGCGTCGATTGGCCCGGAGGCTGGTCGCTCGACAGCAAGACAATGTTTTTCTACTCCGATCTCGCTGGAAGTTTCGATATCTACAAACAAGGGGTGGCCGACCGCAATCCTGAACCCATCGTAACCGGCTCGGAAGAAAAATGCGCGCCGCAGATTTCACCGGATGGCAAATGGCTGCTCTATTTGCAATGGCCGATGATGACCGAAACCGCGCAGGCCAACTCCGGAAAACTCATGCGCATTCCTATCGGTGGTGGTCCGGCAGAAACTGTGATGGACGTAAAAGGGGACTCCTTCGTTTCTTACGGCGATGATCCCACCAATACATCCGGAGGCTATCCCAGCTTCCGCTGCACCTCGCATGCGCCCGGCACTTGCGTTGTCGCCGAAGCCAACGATACGCAGATTACTTTTTCCTCTTTCGATCCCGTGCAGGGACGAAAAGCGGAACTGGTCAAGGTTCCGGCAAACAAGGAATTAACCCGTTGGGATCTTTCGCCCGATGGCAGCCGCGTCGCCCTCTCCGTGTTCGACTACAAAGTTGCCGACGTTCAAGTCGTTCCGCTGAACGGCAGCGGCCCGCAGAAATTCTCCGTGATGCCGTGGACGGAATTAGTTGCGGTGGCCTGGGCGGCGGATGGCAAGAGTTTATTTCTCGCCAGCTACTCGTCTCGCGGAACTTCGATTGTGCACACCGAACTCACCGGTGCGTCGAAGCCGCTCTTCAAATCCAGCTGGGATATTTTCGCGCTCACGGCTTCGCCCGATGGGCACTCGCTCGCATTCGGCCCCGTCATTACCAGCGCCAACGCATGGACGATTCCAATGTTCCCTGCGAAGTGAGGCGAGCGCTCCGCTTGCACTGCAAGCCTTTTCCCGACGATACTGGAAGGTTCCCCGGAACAACTTTATAACCTCTATGAAAACTACACTTTCATTCTCCACGCCTGCTGAACTCGAAACCGAATCCCTGGTCGCCGTTGTACTCGATCACGCCGAAAAAGACGCTTCCGCCAAAAGCCAGTCTGCGTCTGACAAGAAAGAAAAGCCGCAACTCAAACTCGCCAGCAGCGACGGAGCGGTGCAATCCGTTGCGGCGGATTTGCTGGCCAGCGGCGAACTGACGGGCAAGCCCTTCGAATCCAATTTGCTGCACAAGCCCGCCGGACTTAAAGGCAAACGCCTTTTGTTGATCGGCGGCGGCCCGGCAAAAAAGTTCGCTGCTTATGATCTTCGCCGGATCGCCGGCGCAGCCGTTCGCACGTTGAAATCGCGCGGGCTCCGTAGCTTCGCTTTCATTGCTCCGCCCAGTATTCCTGCCGAAGAAGTGGTGCGGGCGATTGTCGAAGGCGCGCTAGTCGGAAACTTCGATCCCGATTACTACCGCAGCGACCGCAAGGATCAGAAGATCGATACGCTCACCATCGTCGCCAGCGGAAATGCGGATCACGCCGCGCTGGAGAAGGCCGCTCACGAAGCCCAGATCATCGGCGAGTCGCAAAACTTTACTCGCGACCTGGTGAACGAGCCTTCCAATCGCATGACGCCAACCATTCTCGCCGAGCGCGCCAAGAAAATGTGCCAGGAAGTCGGATTGAAATGCGAAGTCTACGGCGCCGACAAAATCAAAGAGTTAAAAATGGGCGCGTTCTGGAGCGTTGCCCAGGGTTCCGACGAACCGCCCGCGCTCATCGTGATGACCTACGAACCGGCTGGTGCTCCCGCGAAACCGGTAGTCGGTTTGGTCGGCAAAGGCATCACCTTCGATAGCGGCGGTATTTCCATCAAACCCGCCGACGGTATGGAGAAGATGAAATACGACATGGCCGGTGGAGCGACCATGATTGGCGCGATGCGCGCCATCGCCATGCTGAAGCCGAAAGTAAAAGTGATCGGCATCGTCTGCGCGACTGAAAATATGCCGTCCGGCAAAGCGCAGAAACCGGGCGACGTGCAGATCGCCATGTCCGGCAAATCGATTGAGATCATCAACACCGACGCCGAAGGCCGCTTGGTTCTTGCCGACGGTCTCTACTACGCGCGCCAACTCGGTTGTACCCATCTGCTCGATGCGGCGACGCTCACTGGCGCTGTAGTAGTCGCACTGGGATACGCTAACGTCGGAGCCTTCGCCAACGACGACGCCATCTACGAGCGCCTGCAAAAAGCCAATGCCGAAGCCGGAGAAAAAATGTGGCGGCTTCCGCTCGACGACGAATACAAAGAACAGATTCGCTCCACCATCGCCGACATCATGAACACCGGCGGACGCTGGGGCGGCGCCATCAATGCGGCGATGTTCCTGAAAGAATTCGCCGAAGACACTCCATGGATTCATCTCGACATCGCCGGCACCGCCTGGATGGAAGATCAGAAACCCTGGATTGCCAAAGGGCCTTCAGGTATTGCCTTGCGTAGTGTGGTGGAGTTCGTAAAAGGCTTTGCCAAATAGAGCCAAATAGAAAAGAGCCGCGGATTCGCGGCTCCTTTCTTTTATTCCCTCTCTCACAGCCTTTTCGCCAGGACTGGCATCTTATGCGGGCTCCAATGGCTTGAATGCTTCTGTCTTGCCGACTCTAAGCGGGAGAAAACAATTATGAGAGGTCTGGCCGTAGCAGGAGTAGTAGTGCTGATCCTTGGCATCGTTTCATTCTTCATTCCGATGCCGCACTCCGAGCATCACGGGATTAACGTGGGTGATGCGCACGTCGGAGTCACCACCGAGCATGACGAAAAAGTTCCGCCCGCGCTCAGCGTTGTATTAGTGGTTGTCGGTGCCGGCCTCATCATTGCCGGAAGAAAAGCTTAATCCGAAGCACAATTACTTCTTCGTCGCCTGGGCAAAAGCGTTTTCCATGTTCGTGACCAGCGGAGCCTCGCCTTGCTGCAGACCGCTGCGTCCCGTCATGCGCCACAGATACTGATTACGCGGCCATCCGCGCGCGTCATAGATCGCAAGAATATCTTCCGACGGGCGACTCGTGACCATCAGCACGATATCGGCCTGATTTGGCTGGTACACCAGCGTGAACTTCCCCCACTTTTGCAACGCATCCTGAACCGTAGCAATGGCCTGCCGGTCGTCCGGAAACAAGTTGGTGTTGAACTGGTCGCCGTCGTAGCTGGTCACGTAAACATAGCGCGAATTGACCAGCGTGCCCGGAAATGCCGGCACGCCTTGCGGAGTTGCCTTTGGCGCGGGAGCGGCCCAGGCCACGCAAGCCGCTAGAAAAATCGCAGCGCTGAATACAACGCGAGAACAGGAAAAATTCTTCATACTCGCAGGCTCCCCAGCCCTAGTCATTTGGATGCGACGGTTGTCTGGGAGATGCACGTCCGGCCCAGGAATTCCGCGTAAAGTATTGTATTTATTGTAATTGCAAGGTGTTTCGTGGCAAGAGCACGAGCGGCCAATATGCCGACGGTCAAGTAGACGCGTTTAATTAACTTCCAAATCTCTCCGCAGCTCGCGCCCGGGCTTTGGCTGCCTCTTCTTCTCGATTCTTCGGTGGCGCAGTCGTTTCCAGGGAGTGGAGTAGACGAGCCGACACACTCGCGATCTCATCCACCGCCGCCAGAAAGTATTCTTCATTGGCCTTCGACGGCTTGTTGAAGCCAGTAATTTTCCGAACAAACTGCAACGAAGCAGCCCGCACTTCCGCCTCATTCACCGGCGGATCAAAATTGAAAAGAGTTTTGATATTTCTGCACATTTTCCCATGACCTCCGGCGGCAGATTCCCGCGCGGCGTACCGCTTTTAGTCTGACACAACTCCAACCATTTTTGCTCAGCGCTTGGGTTCCGGCGCAGACTGATTCTTCCGCGCCTGATCCGCCACATTGCGAATCGCTTCCACGACCACCTCAGGCCGGTCGAGCTGAATATAGTGCGAACTATTTTTCGCAATCGTCCGCGTTCCCCGGGATGAGAGATGAGCCAATTCGTCCTGCATTTCGTCCCACGCTTCGTTCATGGGCTTAACCAGATCGGCGGGGATATCGGATACGGGCGCGTCGGGATCGTGCGACAGCACAGCCAGCGGCAGATCGCCCAGCGAACCTGTTGTGGCAGCCTGCGCCGCGCTTTCGGGAAACTTTTTCAGTTCCGTAAGACCCTCGCGGTAGCTGTGAAAGTTGCAATCGGCAGCGCGAACCTTCGCATCGCTGCCGCAGAAGCCCAGCAATCGCGGAATCCCGAACGGCATGGCGAACGTCATAAATTCCTGCTCCCGCACCCAGGTTTTGTCCATGTCGTTCAAAGCTTGGGGAAAACGCTTTTCCTGCTCAGGGTGCGAAGAATCCACCAGGACGATCCCCGCAACTTCGCTGCGGTAGAAGTTGGCAAAAAGACGAACATTGTATCCGCCCATCGAGTGGCCAACCAGAATGTAAGGAGGATCAACTCCACCATTGTGCAAAAGCGTGTGCAACTCCTCCGCCATCACTTTGCTGGTGCGCGGAAGCGGACTGTTATCGCTATAACCCAGCCCGGCGCGATCGTAAGAACAGACTCGCGTAAATTTGGCAATCTGCGGCTGCACCTTCATCCACGAAACGTAACTGTCGCCCAGGCCCGAATCGAGAACCACCACAGGCGTTCCCTGCCCCGTGCAGTTGATATGCAATCTGTAACCGCCCACGTCGACGCGCTGACCGGGCATGGGATGAAAGCGGCGATCGCGCGCCTCCGAAATGTTTTCATAAAAGAAACCCGCGGCCGCAAGCAGGATGAGAAGAATGAATAAACTCCGAACGACAATGCGCAGCCAATGACGGACAGGCAAGGGCGAATTCGTAGTAGTAGCGTTCGGCATTATCTTCTACATGACTGGCGGTACGGTAATACCCATCACCGCCAGTGTGCGAATCAATTCGCGGCGGACCACAGCGACCGTGGCGAGCAGGAACTGTTTTCGCTTCTCATCTGCCTCGCTGAGTATGGGATACCGATGGTAGAAGGTGTTAAAAAGCTGTGCCAGTTGAAAAGCGTGCTTGGCAAGGTAAGCCGGCTCGGTGGTTGCGATGCATTGATCCACAATGTAAGAGGTCTTCGCCGCGGCAAGCCAAAGCTCCCAGATCTCGGTTCCCAATTCGCCCGCCAGAAATCCCGAAAACTTTTCGCCCGACACATCGCGAGCGATCTCTCGTGAAAACACTTCGGGATCGATCCCGGCCTTCTTGAAAATGCTCGTGGCGCGGACCACAGCGTATTGTGCGTACGGTCCGGTCTCGCCCTCGAAACTGAGCGCTTCTTTGAAATCAAAAGCAATCACCGATTGCTTGGTGAACTTCAACATGAAATAGCGTAGAGCGCCAATCGCAATCTGGGTAGCAATGGAGCGCCGTTCAGCGTCGCTCAGCTGCGGATGACGGGAATCGACTTCGTTTTTGGCCGAAACGATAAGCTGATCGAGCAAATCATCGGCTTTGACTCCGAAGCCCTTGCGGCCACTCACCTCGATGTAAGACCGCGTTTTGTCTTCTTCGCTTAGCGTGTAACCGAGTTCAGCAGCGCAACGCGGGGTGAGTGCGACCATCTCATAAGAAAAATGCGTGTAATGGTCAGCCGCCTCGTTGTGGCCGAGCCCGCGCAGCGCTTCGATCACCGTGTTTTGCGCTTCCGATTGCCGAGCATCAATCACGTTGTAAATCTCCGCGACGTCGCCGAAGTGCGGATGATCTTTCTCGCCTTCCATCGCCGAAATCCAGCACTGATGCTGATTGGGATAACGGTAGAACTTGCGATATCCAAAATCGCGCCCGAGCAGACCGAACTTCCACATGTGATAGGCGATGTCCTTACCGACATAACCGACGGTGCCGTTGGAACGGACGATAACCTTCTGATCTTCTTCAGAAATGCCTTGGCTTTCCTCTGTGTTCTCTGTGCCCTCTGTGGTTGGGGCCGTACCCGCGCGCCGCATCACCCAACAGCCTTTATTCTTCCCTTCAGGCTCGAAATTCAAAACACCAGCTTCTTTAAGCTTCAGAAACGCCGCGTCCCAAAAATGCAGGTGCAGAATTTCGCTCTCGCGCGGCAGGAAATCGTATTCGATGTCGAGACGATCCATCGTTTCAAGATGACGCCGCAAAACGGCAGTTGAAATCAGCTCGGCGATCGCCGCCGTTTCGCTCGTAGGGTCTTCAATGGCGTGCAGCGTGTCGCGGCGCGCCTGCAGGTTTGCTTTGTCCTGCTCGTACCACTGCGAAACGCGGGCATATAAATCCCAGCAGTAATAATCGAAACGGGGCTCTCGAATAAGCGCTTCGATTTCAGCGCGGGATTTTTTCTCGATGTGCGTGAAACCAACGACAACATCGGCAACCTGTACACCGGTATTGTCGATGTAGTTCTGCACGTCCACTTCTCTGCCCGCATAACGCACTAGCCGGACGAACGTGTCTCCAAGCACCGCATTCCGCAAGTGGCCGATATGCGCCGCCTTATTGGGATTAATGCTGGTGTGCTCAACCAGAATCTTGCCTGGTGCAGCGTCTGCTGACGGCCTGCGGTCCGCGACCAGCGCCGCAGCCATCCATCCACGATCGATTTTGACATTCAGATAACCCGGGGGAGCAACCTGCAGCTCCGCGATACCATCGACCGAAGCGATCCCCGCGCGAATAGTTTCCGCGATCTTTAGCGGAGCGCTACGCAAGGGCTTGGCGAAAGGAAATATGGGGATAGCAAAATCGCCGAGTTCCACTTTCGGAGGCTGCTCGATCACCACGCGTGGCAAGTTCACGCCGGAGTTGCGATCCGCAAGAAATCGCGCGATGCTCCGCGCCAAACGCTGTTCAAGATGACGATACAAGGCTTCCCTCTGCGCTGTTTAAGAACAGTGATTCTAGCAGAGCGCACGCCGGACACCGGGTTGACAGAGGCTGGATTGACGCACAGTGTACGGTTCCCTATGATGAAAAATCGATAGCTTCTCGAAATTTTCTAATTTCTCTATGCGTATAGCCTACCTCGAGTGTTTTTCCGGCATCAGCGGCGACATGTTTATGGGCGCGCTGCTCGATGCCGGGGTTGCGCCCAGTGCCTTTCAAGATGCCGTCGCGGCTCTCAAGATCGGCGCCCGGCTTGAGATTTCCCGTGTTGTGCGCGCCGGAATTTCGGCCACCAAGGCGGACGTCTGGGTAAACGGAGAAAAAGATTTACCCCGCGAAATCTATTGGGAGCAGGCACATTCAAGTGTTGAACATTCACACCATGAACACTCCCACGTTGAACCGCACGAGCATGGCCACGAGCACTCGCACGGAGATTCAGATTCCCACTCCCACGATCACACCCATCCAGAGGAGCATGGTCGCGGCCTGAACCAGATCCGCCAGATCATTTCCGCCGCTTCGCTTTCGAACGGGACAAAGAAAACCGCCATCAACATTTTCGAAGCGTTGGGACGAGCCGAGGCAAAGATTCACAATACATCCATCGAGAGCGTTCACTTTCATGAAGTCGGGGCTGTCGATGCAATGGTCGATATCGTTTGCGCCGCCGTCGGAGCCGAGGCGCTGGGAGTGGATGAGATTATTTGTTCACCGCTCAACGTTGGCGGCGGCACCGTAAAGTGTGCGCATGGAACGATTCCGGTGCCGGCTCCAGCTACGGTCGAGTTACTCGCAGATGCTCCAGTATATTCGTCCGGCCTGTTGATGGAGTTGGTCACGCCCACGGGAGCGGCGATCGTGAAAACGCTTGCTTCACATTTCAGCTCGTTTCCCGAGATGAAAATTGAAAGGTCAGGCTACGGCGCGGGCTCGCGGGATTTTCCCGGACATCCGAATGTGTTGCGCTTGACGATTGGACAAGGCGCTCGTCACTCCCTGGCCACAAACACCGCCACCGATATTGTCACCGTGCTCGAGGCGAATCTCGATGATCTCAATCCGCAAGTATTCGGTTACGTGATGGATCGATTGTTCGAAGCGGGTGCGCTGGATGCGTTCGCCATGCCGGTGCAGATGAAAAAAAATCGTCCGGGCACATTGTTGACAGTGTTATGCAAGCCCGAGCACGCTGGCGAACTGACACGGCTGATCTTCACCGAGACAACCACGCTGGGCGTACGTCGGCGCGAAGAAACGCGTCAAACGCTGGCCCGCCGGTGGGAAAGTGTCGGCACACCGTGGGGCAAGGTCCGCGTAAAGATTGCCAGTATGAATGGCACCGTCACCAATTACGCCCCGGAGTATGAAGATTGCCGGCGGATCGCAATGGAGAATCGAGTGCCGCTGAAAACCGTGATGCAGGAAGCCGCACAGGCTTATCTTCGCTCTGACAAAAAATCTTAAACACAGGGGACGCAGAGGCGCACCGGGTAATGCTCCTCAGTTTTGGATCTGACTAACTATTTGATCAACTATGAGCAAGAAGTTTTACATCACGACGCCGATTTATTATGTGAACGCGCGACCGCACATCGGGCACGCCTACACGACCATCGCCTGCGACACCATCGCGCGGCGGCACCGCCTGCTGGGCGACGAGACTTTTTTCCTGACCGGAACCGATGAGCACGGACAGAAGATTGAACGCGCCGCGCAAGCCGCAGGAAAAACGCCGCAACAGTACGCCGATGAAATTTCAGCAGAGTTTCGTCGGCTGTGGAAGCGAATGGGTATCTCGAACGATGACTTTATTCGCACTACGGAAGACCGCCATAAGAAGCGCGTCCAGGAATTATTCCGCAAGATTCGCGACAACGGCTACATCTACAAAGGAACTTACACCGGGCAGTATTGTGTGTCAGACGAACTCTATGTAGATGGCGCGCAACCCGGCGATCCCTGCCCTACCTGCGGCCGTATCACCGAGACGGTGCACGAGGAAAATTATTTCTTCAAGCTCTCGGCCTTTCAGGATAAGTTGCTGGCGCTGTATGCAAATCCGGAGCTCATTCGTCCCGAAGCGCGGCGCAACGAAGTGATTTCGTTTGTAAAGTCTGGACTGCGCGATCTATCGATCAGCCGCTCTACCTTCACTTGGGGCATTCCCGTTCCCGACGATCCGAAGCACGTGATTTACGTTTGGCTCGATGCGCTGGCGAACTACATCACCGCAATCGGTTACGGTTCATCACACGCCGGCGCGCAAGAAGCTTTCAAGAAATTCTGGCCAGCCGACGTGCAAATGATCGGCAAAGAAATTGTGCGCTTCCATTGTGTCTACTGGCCAGCCTTTCTGATGGCTGCTGGGTTGCCCATGCCGAAAACCATCGTCGCCCACGGCTGGCTGCTGTTTGAAGAGAACAAGATGTCGAAGTCGCGCGGCAACATTGTGCGTACGGAAACGATTCTTGACGTACTCGGCGCCGACGCACTGCGCTACTTTCTGCTGCGCGAAGTTGTATTCGGTCAGGATGGTTCGTTTTCCTTCGACGCGCTGGTGCAGCGCTACAACTCCGATCTGGCGAATGGGCTGGGCAATCTGGCGAGCCGCACCCTCACCATGATCAATCGCTATTTCAAGGGTGAAGTGCCCTATCCATCGCATACGGCTTCGAAAACCGCAGCGGACGAGGCTATCGCGGAGATGGCCCGAAAGACGATCCGCGAATTCGGAGTGCTGTTCGATCAATTCCAATTCTCGCGAGCGCTGGAAGCAGTATGGGCGCTCATCGCAGCGGTCGATCGTTACATTGTTGAAAATGAACCCTGGGCGCTGGGCGAAAAGCAGGATGAAGAAAGCCGCTCGCGTCTGGCAACTGTGCTTTACACCGCCGCAGAAGCTTTGCGTATTGCCACTGCGCTGGCCCATCCCGTGATGCCGGATGCGACAACGAAGATCTGGATGCAAATGGGATTGGGAGACATCCAGAAACTCGCCCTCGACAAATTGACATGGGGACAGCTTCCCCTGGCAACCAAGCTGGGCGAAGTTCACCCCGTGTTTCCCCGCGCCGATAAGAGCGCGATTGAAAGGATGCAGAAGATGGAAGAAGAGCAGAGGACCACGCCGGCTGCGGATCTTGCGCCCGCAACTATGGAGACACCTGCGCAAACGAATGCTGCAGTCACTCCACCAGCAGCCCCGGCGGTGAACGATAAAATTTCAATCGATGATTTCTCGAAGATCGATCTGCGGGTTGGACTGGTAAAGGTCGCAGAGCGCGTCCCGAAAGCTGACAAGCTTCTGCGATTGGAAATCGATATTGGAACCGAAGTGCGGCAAGTGCTGGCCGGAATCGCCGAAGCGTATGAGCCGGAAACTTTGATCGGGCGCAAAGTGGTGATCGTAGCCAATCTCGCTCCGCGCAAGCTCCGCGGCATGGAATCGAACGGCATGATCGTGGCCGCTTCGCTCGAAGGCGGCAAGCCTGTATTGGCGGGCTTTTTGGAGGATGTGCCTGTGGGGGCGAGGCTGAAGTAAGCGAGGGTCCAAGTCAAAATCAAGCCGAGCTTTGCTCGGCACGGACAGCCGAGGGCGGCTGTCCCCACATTAAGTTGTCCTCCATGTTTGTAGATTCGCACGCACATCTCGACGGTGACCGCTTCGACTCCGATCGCGAGCAGGTGATCGCTCGGGCGCGCGAGGCCGGAGTGCAGACCATCGTCGCGATCGGCAATGGTGACGGACCTCAAGACGTCGAGTGTGGAATTCGGCTGGCCGAGAAATACGATTTTATTTATGCCACACTCGGCATTCACCCGCATGAGGCCCGGCTTGCGGATGAAGCCGCCTATCAAAGTATGGAGCGCCTCGCGAAACACCCCAAAGTGATCGCCTGGGGCGAGATTGGTTTGGATTATTTCTACGACTACTCACCGCGCGATGTACAAAAGACAGTTTTCATCCGACAGATGGAATCGGCGGCGGCGGCGAAGCTGCCCATCGTGATCCACTGCCGGCCCTCGGAGGCAAGCGAGAATGCCTGGGACGATTGCCTCGCACTCATTAAAGAGCGCTGGTCCGCAAACGGCCTGGGAGGAATTCTGCACTGCTTCACCGGTAATTGGGCGCAAGCGAAAAGCGCGCTCGATATGGGCTTTATGATTTCCTTCGCCGGCAATCTCACTTTCCCCAAAGCGCAGCAGATTCGTGATGCCGCTGTGCAAGTCCCCATGGATCGAATGCTCATTGAAACGGATTCCCCCTATCTTGCGCCCGTGCCCAATCGCGGCAAGCGCAACGAGCCGGCATTCGTGAAGCATACCGCGCAGAAACTCGCCGAGCTGCGCGGCTTCACGGCGGAAGAAATCGGCCGGCAAACCAGCAGCAATTTCTACAAGTTTTTCAAATTGGCTGAAACCACTGAAAAGAAAATTTCCGTCGGTTAAGCCTCTACAAAACCGATTCTTCCTGATAACCTCAAGAGTTAGATTCCTTTATTTCAGAAAGAATTGAAATCCGATGCCCGACAACTCCTTTGACATCGTGAGCAAAATCGACCTGCAGGAGGTATCGAACGCCATCCAGCAATCTTTAAAGGAGATTCATACCCGATTCGATTTGAAGGATTCTAAGTCGAATATCGAGCTGGAAAAAGATGCGATCGTTCTGCACTCTGCCGACGAGTACAAATTGAAGGCGGTGAACGATATTCTGCAACAAAAACTGGTCAAGCGCGGCGTCTCATTGAAAGGATTAACCTATGGCCCCGTCGAAGCCGCTGCTGGCGGGACATCCAAGCGCAAAGTAACGATGCAGCAGGGCATTGCCATCGAAAAAGCACGCGAGATCGTGAAGCTGGTAAAAGACTCCAAGAAAAAAGCGCAGGCCTCAATCCAGGGAGACCTGGTGCGCATCAGTAGTAAAGACCGCGATACGCTGCAAGACGTAATTGCCATGCTGCGGCAGCACGATTTTGGAATCGATTTGCAGTTTACAAATTATCGGACGAATTAACACGATCAGGTTCCGCATTGAGCGCACCTCCTATCATCGACGGAAAAGAAGTATTCGATCTGCTGCACGAAGATCTTGCGGCTCTCGAGGGTGAATTCGGCCAGGACACTGTCTCGGGTGTGCAAGCCATCACCGAAATCGGAGAGTATCTGCGAAACGGCGGCGGCAAGCGCATCCGTCCAGCGCTTCTTTTTCTTTCTTCCAAGCTTTTCGATTACCGGGGGCGCGGTGCAATACGGCTGGGGGCCGTGGTCGAAATCATTCACACCGCCACACTGGTGCATGATGACATTATTGACGAGGCAAAAACGCGCCGCGGCCGGCCCGCGGCTAACACGCAGTGGGGCAACTCCAAGTGTGTGTTGGCGGGCGACTGGCTTTACATGCAGGCCTTCAAAGTGGCGGTGCAGGAACGCAATTTCCGCATTCTTGATACGCTCATCGAGCTAACCCAGCAGATGGTCGAAGGCGAACTGCTGCAGATGGAAAAGCTCGGCCAGTTGATCACGCTGGATGAACATTTCGATCTCATCTACCGTAAGACGGCCTGTCTTTTTTCGGTCTGCATGCGGCTGGGAGCGATTCTAGGTGGCGCGACGGCGGCTCAGGAAGAGGCTCTCGGCCAGTACGGGCACGACCTGGGTATGGCGTTTCAGATTGTCGATGATGTCCTCGATCTTACCGCTTCGGAAGATGTGCTAGGTAAGCCGGTGGCCAGCGATCTGCGCGAGGGCAAAGTCACTATGGCGGTAATTCATGCCCTCGAGCGATGCACGCCAGAAGAACGGTCCAAAATCGAAACCATTCTTCAGGACCGCGCCTTCAACGGTGTAAGCCACGCACAGATTATGGATATTTTACGGCGCTACGGATCACTGAATGCTGCGACTGCGCGCGCCGCACGGTATGCGGAGTCGGCTCAAAACGCACTCTGCGCTTTTCCTGATTCCGAGATCAAGCGGGCTCTCCTATGGGCGCCTGATTTCGTGGTCGCTCGAGAGAAGTAAGTCAAAAAGCTGGGATCGCAGAGCGCGCTGAGAATTGCCGCAGAGTTCACTGAGAAAACCTAAAATCTTCCACAGGTAATTGTCTTTCTTTCGTGACATCCATCACACCTGCACTTGCGGCCACGGACTACGCTAGTTCTGTGAATTACAATAGTCTGTCAACTTCGTTTCCACATCGTTCCGCTTCCCCGCCAGGTATTAACCAAATTTCCGGCAAAATCATTGGAGCTTGCATCAAGGTACACGGAAGGCTAGGACGGGCTTGCTTGAATCCGCGTACGAAGCCTGCGTTGCCTATGAGCTTCGCGAGCTCGGGCTTCAACTTGAAAGACAGAAGCCAGTGCCATTGATATACGAAGATGTCAAACTTGATTGCGGATTTCGTGCCGACATGCTGGTCGAGGGCACGGTGGTTGTGGAGTTCAAGAGTAAAGAAGCTGTACATCCAGTCGACTTTGCGCAACTGCTGTCACACTTGCGCCTGCTCGAAGTTCCCCTAGGACTTCTTATAAACTTTCATGTCACGATCCTGAAGAACGGAATCACAAGAATGGTGAACGATTACCGCGAAGAACCAGAGGATAAGCTTGGGTAATTATCTTCGGCGACCTCCGCGGCATTTCTCTGCGTTCTCTGCGATTAAGCGTTTCTCTCATCATCCCGGCGAGAGAATGTCAGGGCTTGCAGACAACATCGGCACCCAAATCTGATAAATTGTTTTGCACAATGCAGGTTTTAGCCGCGAATTCCTGAATTTCTGCGATTGGCGGCAACCTCTTCAGCGGTTATCGCGACCAACACTCACCATAGTTATCGGAGGATGCACCAATCCATTCGTGGCTTGAGCGCGTTAGATATACAGCAGCACGAATCTGGCCAGGTTCTTCAAACAAAACGAGGAGATCTCCCATGAAAAAGTTGATGGTTTGTCTGCTGGCAATCACCTTTGCGATGAGCTTGACCGCCTTCGCGCAACAGGATAACAACAAGATGTCGCAAACCCAGACCGATCAGATGGCGTCCAAGGCTCCGCTGATGACCCTTAAAGGCACCGTCAAAATGGAAGGCGACAAGACTATGTTCGTCAGCGACAAAGACGGCAAGAGCTGGGACGTGATGAATCCCGAGGAATTGAAGGGCCACGAAGGACATCACGTGCAACTCAGCGCACACGTCTATGCCGACAAGAATTCGATCCACGTCATGAGCGTGAAGATGCTCAAGGGCGGATCGATGAACAACGACTCGATGAGCAAATAGTTTCGGCGATAAAAAACAGAAGACGATCTAGACGGGACGACGGTTCCGTTCTTCAAGCCAGCCGAATCTCCGCGATTTCGGCTGGCTTTTCTTTAAGATCTGAAATTCCCGTCAGCCGATCGCGGCCTCGTCGAGCTGGTCTTTTCAAATCCGGAGTTTCCTCCGGACAAATCCGCCCATGCAAACGAGTCCTGTGCCCATCAACGCCAGACTTCCCGGCTCTGGCACCGGACTGTATGATCCGCCGGGAAGCCCCGTCAAAGTGCCATTTCCGAGATTGCCGTTGATTTCCATGAGACCGTTCTGGTCGTAGCTCACAAAGTTGGTATTCACGTGCTCGGTAAATATCCCGGTAAAATCCGCTGAGGTCCACTGCCCCTTCTGGTCGCTCTCTTCCCACCCGCTGAACATCGCGGTCAGAACGTCAGTTTTGGAGTTGAACGTTGAGTTAAACAAGTCGCCGTAAAGGTAAACTGAATTGCCGCCTTTGACCACTTGATCCATCAGAATGCCGCTAGCAAAGTTGGTCGTGCTGGAGCTGCCACCACAACAATTCCAAACCTCAAACTCCATATTGGTGTAGCCAATTGGTGTGCTCTGGTAGTTGTACCCGTAAATGTAAGACTCAACTCCTGGCTCCGCGACAGTCTGGGCGTAGCTGCCCGTGCCGTTGAAACCAATCGAATTGGCAAGCGCAGGCATCGCCGACAGAACGACGCCTAAGATAATCAGAAAGCGATTCATTGTTTCTCCCCGGGAGGTTGGGGCTTTTCGCTGACAGCCCGACAACTTCACAAAAGTCATCACTCAAGCGTCATTACATACCCGCAAATCAATTCCTGGTATGGCTCCGACGGGTGGTTATTGAAGTAACTTGCTTATCAGCGTTCAGAATATTCTTTATACTGAACTGTTCTCTGATTCTCCCGATCCAATTGTGTCTATGGATTTGTACTTGCTCATGGCGCGTCACGGATACGCTCTGACCTTTGGCCTGTTATTGGCAGAGGCGGTCGGCCTGCCCTTTCCGGCCGCGCTCGCGCTGGTGGCCGCGGGAGCCGCGGTGGGGGCACACGCGCTGTGGGGTCCGTACGTTCTTGCCGTGGCGGTCTCCGCATTGCTGATTGGGGATACTGCGGAATTCTGGCTAGGCCGGTACATGGGGTGGGCGCTGTTGGGATTTTTGTGTCGTGTGTCGATCAATCCCGAAACCTGCATCCTGCGATCCGCCGAATCGTTCTACAAGCGCGGCAAGATTACCCTGGTGATTGCAAAATTTATCCCCGGCGTAAATACGATGGCAGCTCCGCTGGCGGGAAGCATGAAGATGCGCTTCTCACAGTTTCTGCGCCTGGATTTCGCCGGCGCCCTGGTTTACTCGTTGACGTACCTGCTGGTGGGATATGTTTCGCGCGATTTTCTCGCCGCACTCTTGCGCGGCTTTCACGCCGCCGGGCGCGCCCTGGAAGGGGTGATCGTCGCCGCACTCGCCGTTTACGCAATTTACCGCATCGTGCAATATCGCAAGAACAAGACTTATAGCGTAGTGCCACGGATACAGGTAGAAGAGTTAGCCCGGCGGCTGGCTTCGCAAGATGCAGGCCGGGTGAAGATCGTCGATGTCCGCAGCCACGGCTATTACGATTCCGGATCGTCGAGGATCAAGAACTCCATCCGCATCGAGCCCAACAATCTGGAAGAAGAGATCAAGAACCTTCCCAAGGATAAAGATATTTATCTTTACTGCACTTGAGCGCGCGAAGCGACCAGCGCCCGGGTGGCGCACATGCTGCGGGAAAAAGGCTTCAACACGTTCGTGATTGTCGGTGGATTAACCGCCTGGCGCAAAGCCGGCGAACCCATGGAATCAGTCCCCGCGAATGACCTGGTGAAATTGCCTACGTTTAATTAGGCACGATCGCGTTGCAATAGCCAAACCGGAAGAGCGCAAGTCTCTCGCATTTTTTCCGCCTTGGCCCGCAACGCCAGAATTGCAGCTTTTTCGTCTTCTACTTCGCCGCCATTACCGACTTAACTTCAATCGTGTCTCCGTTGGCCGTACCCTTCACCGTTGCCTGCTCCCAAGCCAACTTGTTCAGCTCATCTTTTTCAGCTTGAGTCGGCGTGTCTAGGGTATAAACTTTGTCGTCGACAACCAACGCATACTTCGCGCCTTTTTTCACGCACGCACGAACACAGGTTGCCGGGTCAACGCCTTCTTCATGCTTTGCGCCGCACATGGCGTCGCTTACCTTACCGGTAAACGTCCGTGCGCCTGCCGCAAACGCGGGCAGTGCCGCCAATCCGCTGCTTACCACGATCGCCGCCATCCACACTTGCAACTTCGGTAAACGAGACATAAATCCTCCTTACTCTTAAAGTATTCTCCACCGCGCTATTTGGATGCAACTGCCGCGGAAATCTATACTGCCCGTTATGGCCTCAAACCAGGAAATTGAGATCAAGTTTCGCGTCGCCGACATTCAGGAACTCGCCCGCAAGCTGCGCACAGCGGGCCTTCGCGTTGTTACAAAGCGGACCCACGAGATGAACACGCTCTATGACTTGCCGGGAGAAGTCCTGCGCGTACGCCAGCAGTTGTTACGCCTTCGGAAATACGGCTCTGAGTGGACGCTGACCCACAAAGCAAAGAAGAAAACCGGACGCCACAGCAGCCGCGAGGAGTTGCAGACGAATGTCGAGGACGGCAAGAAGATGGATTTGATCCTTCGTGCGCTCGGCTACGCTCCATCATTCCGCTACGAAAAATATCGAGCCGAGTGGACCGACGGGAAAGGCCACGTGGTGGTGGATGAGACTCCGATTGGAAACTTCTGCGAGATCGAAGGCCCGCCGCGCTGGATCGATGCAACGGCGAAAAAGCTCGGAGTAACCCCGGCAGATTACATCACGACGAATTACGCCGGGTTGTTTTCGGACTGGAAGGCTCGGACGAAAAGCCAAGCGAAGGAAATGACGTTTAAGGAAGTGAAGCAGAAAAAATCCGCATCTCACTTTGAATAGACTTTTGCTTTTCTCGGGCGATTCCCTACGCCCCGTGGCACTTCTTATATTTTTTCCCCGAGCCACAGGGGCACGGATCGTTACGCCCCACTTTTTCCTGACCGCGCACCACTTGCTGCACCGGCTGCACATCGCCAGCTCCAGCCATGCGAGCCTGCTCCAACTCGCGGCGTTTGCGGCGCATAAACGCTTCTTCCAAATCGTCCGCGGAAGTCGCAACCAGTCGCGGCGGATGATGCCCATTACCACCATTCCCGGCCGGAACTCCCGCTTCCAGACCCTGCGCAGCGGCCGCCTCGGGGCTAACATCCGGCGGCCGCTCAATAATCTGCATGAGATACAGATAGCGCGCGGTGTCTTCCTGGAAGCGCTGCAGCATGGCTTCGAACATATCGAACGATTCTTTTTTGTACTCGACCAGCGGATCATGCTGGCCGTAACCTCGCAGCCCAATTCCCTCCTTCAGATGATCCATGCTAAGGAGGTGATCTTTCCACTGCGAGTCGAGCACGCTCAGCATAATCATGCGCTCGTGATGGCGCATCGCGTCCGGTCCGATCAGCTTTTCCTTCGCATCGTAGCGCTCTTTCAGCTTCTCGAAAATGGCGTCGCCGAGTTCCTGCCGGTTCAGCTCTTCCGGCTTCACGCCCTCGGCAATAAAATCCACGCCAAAGCGAGTAAAAACCGCATCTTTCAATCCTTTGATATTCCAATCGTCGGCGTGCCCTTTCGGCGGACAGTACTCGTCCATCAAATCGCCAAGGATCGCGGAAACATAATCTTCCAGGATCAGATCTTTCTGATCCATCCCCTCAAGCAAACGCCGGCGCAAGCCATAAACAGCTTCGCGCTGCTTGTTCATCACGTCGTCATATTCGAGAAGATGTTTGCGGGATTCGAAGTGCTGACCTTCCACCGCCTTCTGCGCAGTCTCAATCCGACGGCTGATCAGCTTTGATTCAATCGGGACGCCTTCTTCCATGCCCAGCCGCTCCAGCAGTTTCGAGACCCATTCTTTGGCGAAGATGCGCATCAGGTCATCTTCAAGCGCAAGATAGAAGCGCGACGATCCCGGATCGCCCTGTCGGCCCGCGCGCCCGCGCAGTTGGTTGTCAATACGCCGTGATTCGTGCCGCTCCGTGCCCAGAATGTGCAGCCCTCCAACGGCGATCACGTCGTCATGCTCTTTGTCAGTCTGCACCTTGTAGCGATTGAAGGCGTCCGTCCACTTGTCGGTGGGCACGGTGTATTCGTTGCCGTTGTAGTAAAAGATCGAAGTGATCCCATCCTCTTGCGGACCTTCGATCTTGCCCTGTGCCACGCGCAGTTGCTGCGCGATTCCCTTCTTCACCAACTCCTGCTTGGCCATGAATTCGGGATTGCCGCCTAGCAAAATGTCGGTACCGCGCCCGGCCATATTCGTGGCAATCGTAATCGCCCCTTTTCTCCCGGCCTGAGCGACAATTTCGGCTTCGCGCTCGTGAAACTTGGCATTCAATACGACGTGATTCTTGATACCCTTCTTTTTCAATAACTGGTCAATCCGCTCGGATTTCTCCACCGACGTGGTGCCCACCAGCACCGGCTGGCCTATCTCCGCCAGCTTTTGAATCTCATCCGCCACCGCAAAATATTTTTCTTTCTCCGTCCGGAAAACTACGTCAGGATTCTCCAGCCGCTGCATCTGCTTATTCGTCGGAATCACAATCACGTCAAGCTTGTAAATATTGTCGAACTCAGTCGCTTCCGTTTCCGCCGTACCGGTCATGCCCGAAAGCTTCTTGAACATGCGGAAATAATTCTGGAAAGTAATCGTCGCC
>JBAVQD010000162.1:0-9240 GCA_049693675.1 Candidatus Sulfotelmatobacter sp.
GCGGGCCAGGAGAGTTTTCTGGGCTCGCACACCGACAACCGTAACGAACTGACCATGAAGTACGATTTTTTAATCAGCGACAAAGATAAAGTAAGCGCGACGATCGGCGGCTTTCGCAATCCACAAATCAATCCCTTTCAGTTTGCCACCGTACCCGGCACACCGAATATCACCCAAATTAATAGCTACTATACGAACGTCGCCTACACTCACACCTTCTCGCCGAATGTCCTGAACGAGTTTCGGCTTTTCCTGCAAAGAAATAACGACCTGCAGGATAAACCGGGAGCAAAGCTGCCGGTCGCTTCTCAGCTTGGTATCGGAATCCACCAGGACGACCCCCAAGGACCGCCCAATCTGTATTTCGATAAGGGCCTTCAAGTCGGATTTAGCGAACAGGGCCCCACCAACCTGGTGGATACCACGTTCGGATTCTCCGATTCACTCACTTACGTTCATGGACGGCACAATTGGAAAATGGGCGCGGGAGTTTCCGCGTATCGGAACAACACCGTCTACGATTACTACGTTAACGGGGAATTCGATTTCTTCGCCGGCGGCGCGGGCACGGATAATTCGCTGGCCGACTTCATCCTCGGCATCCCCTCGCAGTACTTCCAGTATCCCCACGCCCCATCGAATATTCGCAGCAGGTCTTACTACGGATTCGTGCAAGATGAGTGGCGCGTAACCAAGCACCTGACCCTCGATTTAGGAATCCGTTACGAATACAACTCCCCCAAAGAAGATACCCAGGGTCGCTCCTTCTCGATCATTCCCGGACTACAATCGACCGTCTTTACCGGCGCACCTCGCGGAATGGTTTTCCCCGGAGATAGAGGCGCCCCCGTGGGAGCCAACTTTCCTGATCGTACGAACTGGGGACCGCGCTTTGGTTTCGCGTGGGATCCGCGCGGCGACGCCAAGACCAGCATTCGCGGCGGGTTCGGAGTGTTCTATGACATTCTCAAAGGCGAAGATAATCTGCAGTTCAACGGCCAGCCGCCGTTCTTTTCAAGTGTGGGGTTGAACTTCCCCACATTTAACACGAATGGTCCCTCCCCCTATCTAAGTGATCCGTTCGGTCCCAATTCCGCCGACGTCCCCGATCCGTTCCCATCGCACGCGCCGCCTTCGAATCTTGATTTCAATGCCGCCGGATTTCTGCCGATCAATAGCGGCGGAAGCGTGTACTTCGTAGATCCACACCTGAAAACTCCTATCACCTATCAGTACAACCTGAGCGTGCAAAACGAACTGGCTCGCAGCACCGCGCTCGAAATGAGCTATGTAGGCAACCTTTCCCATGGACTAACCTCGCTGATCGACATCAACCCGTTCGTGTTGGGCACCACTGATCGCGTTCTGAATCTCGGCGCTGGGGATAGTTCTTGCCCGGATGCATCCGGCAATAGCTCCTCGAACTCCTTTGGAACTTGCAGCTTCGGCTCCGCACCGGAATTCAGGAACATCAGCAATGCTATCTACAATAGCCTACAGGCCAGCCTGAACCAGCAACTCATCGACTCCCATTATCTCGGGCGTACCTATTTCACTTTGGCGTATACCTGGGGACACAGCATCGATAATGCCTCGGGCTTCCGTCAGAGAAATAGCTCTGTTCCCTCTTATGACCCAAACCTGTTTCGAGCCTCAAGCGATCAAGACGTTCGCAATCGGGTCACTTTCAGCGGAGGTTGGGACCTGCCCGTTGACCGCCTGTTCGAACCCGCGCCCAAGCGCCTGACGCAGGGCTGGAGTCTTTTCCCCATCGTAACCTGGCGGAGCGGCTTGCCGTTCGACGTGTTCGCGAACCTTGGGGAGCAATTCACCTATAACGCGGAAGGTCCGTCCGGTGCCGGGGACCCGGTCAACACCCACGCCAACATCGTTGGGCCACTGAACACACTCAACCCGCGAACTACCCAGACGATCAACGGTAATTCCGGCCACTATTATTTCAACCCAAATAGCCTCAGCAATGCGCAATGCAGCGATCCTTCCTGCGTGCCTGGGCCGGGGATTCTGCCAGCCGATTCTCAAGTGGTTGCAGATCCCGCGCTCGCCACCTATGGAACCTTGCCACGCAACTTCTTCCGCGGACCAAGCTATGTCAATTTTGACTTGGCTTTTTCTAAGACAACCGCGATTACGGAGCGGGTGAAATTCGAACTGCGAGCGGAATTCTTCAACATCCTGAATCACGCCAACTTCGCCAACCCTGGCATCATCAACAGCGGCAACGGAATCTTTAGCGGCGGCGCAGGTGGTACCAACCCGAATAGCTCGCTCTTCGGACAAATCACCTCCACCTACGATCCACGGATCATCCAGTTGGCCGGGCGCGTGTCTTTCTGACCCCAGGCGCTGAGCTTACAGTCAGGAAAAGGGTTAAGGGAAACGCTAGCGAAATAAAGGTAGGAGCACAAAAGCGAACGCGAATCTTACGCGAGCGGCGAGTCGCTCATCCGGAATCGCGTGCGCACGTGCTCGGAGATGAGTTCGATGGCGGCGCGGTTGGTGACTGGGTCGCTCTGCGCCAAATATCGCATGGCCTCTACCAGCAACCGCTGTCCATCCACATATCGCGGATCGGACGTGCGTTCTCTTTTCGTGGGGCGACCCAACTTCGGCGGCATCGGGATGGTGAACACTTTGGCCATGCTTGAACTCAGATGAGGATTCTTAAGGCAGTATAGCGCCCCGCGTGCATTTTCCAGAACAACATTCTTCCGCTTTAGATGCAACTACTTAGCCGCGCGGCGAGATAAATCTGGTTTTGCCTGTGGTTTTCAAATGAAATACATCGTTGTTGATCTTCGCATTCACCTTGATCGCAGAATATTTCGCCAGGCGATAATCTCCCTGCGTCTGCACCAACTTCTGCTGCACGCAGATGCCTCGGCTTAAATCGATCCACAAAATAATCTCCGGAAAATTACCCCGCACTTTGTCACTCTTGGGAATCAATTGCAGCTTGGCAGCCGGAACGTTGTCGATCGTTTCTTCACCCTGGTAGGTTACATCGAATGATTTTTTCAGATCCTCGCCGCTGCCGCCAAAACCCAAAACCAGGAAAGTTTCAATCTCTTGTTGGTTCCCCCCCGTCGAATACTCCATCACCTGTTCAATCTTCGGCTGGTAGATCTGCAACTTGCCATCTTTATAGAGCACAAACTTGCTATCGGGGTCCTTGATCTCGGCCATCATCTCAATTTGCTTCCCCGACCGGCGGTAGAAAACCGTGCCCTTCTGCAGGTCATGTTCATCCACTACTCTTTGATACTGATCCCAAACGAAGTCAGCCTGCAGGGTTTGGAAGTTGGCTGCCATCTCGTCCATTTTTCTCAAGACGCTGTCGAGGCCCGAGGAGTCCTGTTTCTGCGCCGCCCCGAATGAACTCAGCAGCATGAGCCAGAGCAGCCCGATGGTCAGCAAAAAATTTTTCACTCGTCTCTTTTCACCCAAACCCGGTAGCTCTGTGCTTTGCCCTTGCGGTCAGTCGCAGCTTCGTATTTCAAAATGGTGACCGCACCTGAAATCGGCGCGATAATATGCCGCAATTGAGCCTGCACCGAAGCATCGTCCCCCGGGGTAATCGCGCTGCCGGAAATCTCATACACTAGGCCGCCTTGCGCATCCGCTGTGACGACAACATCAGTCTGATGCAGGTTACGGGGGACGGGTTTGTCGTTGTAGTTAATCCAGTATGGCGTCGCGAAAATAAAGACGAGAATCAACGTGACCATCACGTCATAATGCAACGTGCCACGCTCATGCTGCCAGAGTATGTAGCTGCGGATTGTGCGCCAAAAGGCGTTCATCGGAAGCGCAGGCGCGCCGGAACTGGTCGTACTGATGTCCACACTTTGCAAGTCTAGTGACCGCTTCCCTTCTTGGCAATGCTGAATAGCTCCTGGCCTTTAGCTCTTGGCTTTTAGCTAAAGGCCAAGAGCCAAGAGCTAAAAGCTTTTCTTCGTAATCCGCTCCGCGCCCATGTAAGGCCGCAGCACCTCGGGAATCACCACGCTCCCATCGGCCTGCTGAAAATTCTCCACAATCGCCACCCAGGTGCGTCCCACCGCTAATCCGCTGCCATTCAGCGTGTGTACGAACTCGGTCTTGTTCTTACCCTCTGGCCGGTAGCGAATATTCGCCCGCCGCGCCTGATAAGCTTCAAAGTTCGAACATGACGAAATCTCGCGAAACAACTGCTGACCCGGCAGCCAGACCTCAATGTCGTAAGTCTTGGCCGAAGCTGCCCCCATATCCCCGGCGCACAACGCCACCGTGCGGTAATGCAGTCCAAGTTTTTGCAACACGGTCTCGGCGTTCCGCGTTAGCTTCTCATGTTCTTCGTAGGAATTCTCCGGCCGTGCGAACTTCACCAGTTCCACTTTCTGAAACTGGTGCTGCCGTATGATGCCGCGCACGTCTTTCCCGTAGGATCCCGCCTCGCTGCGAAAGCACGGAGTGTATGCCGTCAGCGAAATCGGCAGACGTCCCGCGTCCAGCACTTCATCACGATAAAGATTAGTGACTGGAACCTCAGCCGTCGGAATCAGCCACAGATCTTTTTCTCCGTGCGGAACCCGAAACGAATCGGCCGCAAACTTCGGCAATTGACCGGTACCATACATCGACTCCGAATTCACCAGATAAGGCGGCAGCACCTCGGTATATCCGTGCTCGCGGGTGTGCAAGTCGAGCATGAAATTCGCCAGCGCCCGCTCCAGCTTCGCGCCCAAGTCCCAATAAACCGCGAAGCGCGCCCCCGTCAGCTTGACCGCCCGCTCCAAATCCAGAACTCCCAGTTCCGCACCCAGCTCCCAATGCGGTTTCGGAGCGAAATCAAAATTCGGAGGCGTGCCCCAGCGTCGCACTTCCACATTGTCTTCAGCACTGTGCCCAACCGGAACACTCTCATGCGGCATGTTCGGGATGCCCGCCAGAATGTCTCGCAGCCGCGCATCCAGATCAGCCGCAGTCTTCTCCCGCGCCTGGATCTGTTCCCGCAGTTCCTTGGTCTCAGCGATGGCCGCCGTAGCATCCTGCCCGGCCTTTTTCAGCTTGGAAATATCCTCCGAGGCCGTATTCCGCCGCGCCTTCATGGTCTCTGCTTCCGTGATTGCGTGCCGCCGCTGGGTGTCGAGCTCGCGAAAATCCTTGAGCACGGCAGCCGGATCCGCTCCACGCTGGCGCAGCATCTCCTCAACTCGCGGCAAATTTTCACGAACAAAACTTAGCTCAAGCATAGGAACTAAACTAATGTATCGGAAACCGGACAGAAAATGCACCAGAGGTAGGCTCTCTTCGTGTAGCTTCGTGTCCCTTGTGAAGGATCAACGCCTGCGCACCTCAGTTCTTCCCTGCCCCCGGCGTGCGCTGGATATTAACTTCCGCCAGGATTCGCTGCATTTCCGGATCGTCGTGCAGGTTATCGAACAAGCGGTTCCCCGCGACGCCGACAACGTCATCTTCGTGCTGATCGTAAGCGATTTTCAGGTACTTCAAGGCGTCCCGCTTATTTCCTTCGAGCGCGCAGGTCCCGGCCAGTGCGAGGGGCGAAAATTTTCCCTGATCGTAGAGCCTTTGCTGTTCATTACGCAAGTTCTCGAACATGGCGTGCGCTCCGCCAGCGGCATATCCCTTCTCCGCGGCCGACGCCACAACCAGCGCCGCGCTGTCATGGCTCAGTAGTGCACTCTTTCTTAACTCCACCAGATAGTTCGGATAGTCGCCCATGTCCAGATAAATTCTACCCAGGTAACGCGGTGGGGATACGAACTCCGGCTCGGCCTTTTCCATTTGCCGCAGCAGGTCAAGCGCTTCCTGCCGCCTGCCCATCCCATACAAGATGATCCCCTTATCAGCCAGCACCGACTTGGATGTAGGGTCGAGTGCCTGCGCGCGCTCAATTTCCGTCAGCGCCTCCGTGTTGCGGCCCATCGTTTCCAGCACTGGCGAATACCAATGGTGGGCATTCGCGTTGTTCGGGTCGAGTTCAATCGCACGGCGAAATTCGCGATCGGCGGTCGCAGCGTCCCACATTCCCCAAAACGAAACAAACGCCAGTGAAGCGTGCGCCTGCGATGATTTGTCATCCAGCTCAACCGCTTTCCGCGCCGCAGCCAGCGCCCGCGGATACGCTTCGCTACTCTTCATCGCGCTATATTCGCGCAGCAGGTTGTAGCAGTCAGCCAGTCCAACATAGGCATCCGAATATCCCGGATCGTGCACAATCGCCTGCGTGAAATAGTCAACCGCCTTTTGCAGATCGTCGGGCGTGCGCTTGTTCCAGTAGTAGCGGCCTTGCAGATAAAGATCCTTGGCTTCCTGATTCGCCGGATGCAGCCCATCATTCGCAGCCGAGTGCCGCGAATTGCCTGCAGCCTTTATCCCGCGAAACCCGAAGAACATGATCCCCGCCACCAACAGTGGCGCCAAAACTAGCGCGGCAAACGCCAACTTTCGCGACCGAAACGAAAATGCCGGTGGCGAAATCAAACTGTTTGGAACGGACTTCGAACTTACTGCCAGCCCTAACTCCCGCTCACGCGCATCGGACGCTAGCAGCGTGACTGTGCTCGAAGTCGGGACTTCAGAAGTGGGAGCGATCCACCGGTACCCGCGGCGCTCGATGGTCTCTATAAAGATAGGATTCTCAGCCGGGTCGCCCAGCGCATCGCGCAGTCGTTTGATGGCGCTGCTGATGGCACGGTCAAAATCGACAAAAACATCCTGCGGCCAAAGCGCCTGCCGGAATTCTTCGCGCGTCACCACTTCATTCGGCCGGCTGAGCAGGACTCTGAGCGCGCGAAAGGGTAGATCCTGAATCTTTACCCTGGTTCCTTTCTTCCACAAATCTCCCGCGCGCACGTCCGCCTCAAATACCCCGAATCGCACAACGGTCTGGGGCTTTCTGGACACAGTTATGGCTTCGACGCTCCTTAGGGAGGATAGTTCGGCAGTTTACCATTCCGTAGAACCCTGTTGGACTGGCACTTTCGGGCTACCCGCTCCAGACAAGAACTTTTTGTAACTCATTATGGATAAACAAAATATCTCGTCGCCCCGATATAACCGAGCCGTCGCTTTACCTCCGCCCTAAATTCAGATGATAGTCGGCGTGCATTCGCCGCCGTCTCACCCAGTTGGCGAGCGGCCCGCGCCGGAAACCAGAAGCACGCACCGGCGTCCTTGAATGCGAGCAAGTTCTTACGTTTCCCAGGAGAGACTTCCATGAATTGCACGCGCCGCCCAACCATGACTTCCCACCGCGCCGGATTCGCCCTCACCCTGATCGCCGTCATCGTCACCATCGCCGCCGCGGCCATCCCGAGCCCTGCTCAGATTCCCGCGCCAACCCTTGCTTACACATTTCAGGGCGGCACCACCGACGTCTACTTTCCCTGGGGTCCCATGGCGCAAGGCCAGGACGGCAACCTCTACGGCACCGGCCAGGGCCGTGGCGCTAACAACGTGGGCGGCGTATTCAAGCTCACTCCTGCCGGCGTCGAGACCCTGGTGGCTAGCTTCCCCGGCACCTGGGTCAATTGCGGCTATAGTGGGCTCACGCTGGCCATGGACGGGAACTTTTACGGTACCTGCCAACTCAGCGGAGCCAATAACGTCGGCTTCATTTACCGCGTAACTCCCGCCGGGGTTCTGACCGACATCTACGACTTCCTCAACAACACTACCGAGGCCTGCTGTCCTTTGGGCGCGCTGGTTCTGGGCGCGAACGGCGATCTTTATGGGACGACGGGGGAATATGCCTCGTCCAGCAGCCCCCAGGTTGCGTTTAGCATCTCTACCAAAGGCGTTTACAAGACGCTCTACACCTTCGCCAACGGAAACTCCCTTCCGTCGCTTCTGACCGCGGGCGGCGACGGATACTTCTACGGCGCCGAAGCCGATGCCGAGGGCTTCGGCAACGTCGGCGGAGTCTTCCACGTCGCCGCGGGCGGATCCTTCAAGCTGCTCTACGGCTTTGACAATACGGTAAACGTGGCTGCCCCCAGTTCGGGGGTTGTCCGCGACACAAATGGAAAACTCTACGGAACCACGGCTTTTCCGTCCGGTACCGGTAACGGCGCCCTCTATGACGTGACCACGGGCGGCGTGCTTACCGATATCTACAACTTTCCTTCCACGCTCAACTTCGACGAGTCGGCCAACAACATGATGCAGGCCAGCAATGGCAACCTCTATGGCGCGAGCTATAACGGAGGAACCGGCGCCAGCGGCGGCCTGTATGAACTTACTCCCGCTAACGTCTTCTCCTCGTACTCCTTCCCCACCGAGAGCAAGTTGGGTGGCGGCCCCAAGGCCCCACTGATGCAGAAAACCAGCGGGATCATTTACGGCAGCAACAGCGGGGGCAATGCTGTGACGGGTGGGACCTTGTTCCAACTGAACATCGGCGCGGTTCCGTTTATCGCCCTGGTCACTCCTGTCTACTCCGGCGAGGTCGCATCAGCGGTCGGCATCCTGGGCCAGGGTTTCAGCTCGAAGTCAGTCGTTGCGTTCGGAGGCACAAAAGCCACCACCACAAAACTCACCGGCACCACCTACATTCTCGCTACGGTCCCGACGGGCGCGCTTACCGGCGATATCACCGTCACCACTGGATCGACCGTGCTCTCCACCACCGCGAGCTACAAGATCACGCCGACCTACAAAAGCCTCACACCCCTCAGCGGCCCAGTCGGAACCGTAGTGACATTCAACGGTACCGGCCTGACTCAAACCACGAAGGTGACGATCGACAAAATATCGGCGTCTTTCACGGTGGTCTCCGATTCCGAAATCACCGCGATCGTTCCCGCCGGAGCCGCGACCGGCAAAATCGTCGTGACTACAAAAGGTGGCGGCGTTACCAGTTCCACCAACTTCACCGTCAATTAGGGGCCGCACTCCCATCTCTGATTTACGAAGGAGTTGCACGCTTCGATGGGGATTCTGGTCTTCGCCTGTTTGGGCAACAGATGTGGCTGCCCTCACTGTGCCTCAACATCCGACACGTAAAGGGGCTTCACGCCAGTGAGCTTTTAGAAAAACGTCAATCAAAAATCCCCTGCGTTTACGCCGCCTCAAAGCCATCCAGTCATCGAGGCGCGTAAACCAATAGTTTTTCATTGATTGGTGCTGGTGCCGGGAGGGGGAGTCGAACCCCCAAGGTACTAAGTACCGGCGGATTTTGAGTCCGCTGCGTCTGCCAGTTCCGCCATCCCGGCT
>JBAVQD010000163.1:0-13172 GCA_049693675.1 Candidatus Sulfotelmatobacter sp.
AGAACTAGAGCGAAACCGCACTCCGTCTTCCGGAGAAACCCGTATTGCGACGCGACCCTCGATAGTCGAAAATTCACAAAGATCAGGGGTGATCGCGCGTCCATGGCATTCTTTAATACCTATCGCAGCGGCGAACTTGTTCCGGCATCGGGTTCCTATGCCGCTTTGCATTCCACGCCACATAAGCTTGTGGAGCGGTCGGTGCAAATTGAAGGAGACAGGTTCGAGCAATGCAGCTTGTGTCCTTTGGGCGTGCTCTATCGACTGGACCAGTCCGGGGTTCAGAGGCCATTGTTCGTCAGTCCCCAACTGGATGCGATGGCGCTCTGTTAGCGCCTCGGCTGTGAAGGTTTCTTGACCCTTCTACCTCAATTTGTGTTCTCGATTCCTAGCCCACGGTTTCGGCCAAGCAAAACAAACGGCCCGCAGGTTTAAACCTGCAGGCCGTCCGGTGGACTGTTTGGGATTGACCAAGAGGTGGTCACTCTAACGTGGCCTCTCACGGCAACTCCCGGGTCTGGGACCGAGGATCGAGAACGAATGCTCCCAATCGAAGCCCCGGCGCGACCAACGCCGAACTTCATCCCTACTCACCGGTTAGTGTGCGGGCTGTAGCTCCCGGCGCATAATAATCGAATCCACGCCTTGGAGCCCCGCTTAGAGCAACCAGCCCTAAGTCTCAGCCACCTCACCTGGTCTTAGACTCCCACAACATTTACCACTACTATCAGAACTTGTCATTCGACCACCTCCTTCCCGGTGTAATTGCAGATTAAAACGAAATCCGGCGGCAAGTCAAACGGCAAGAAGGCGAGTGTTGCGGGTCTTGATTCCAGATATTCCAACGGCCGATCATTCGACCTTGCACGAGATTTCCGTGGCCAAGTGTGATTGAAATTCACCGCTGATTCTTTTCAATCGAGCCAGTGTTTTTCCGGCTTGCTGGCCAAACTCGGCGAATTTCTTGGGTCCGAAAATAACCAAGCCCAGCAGCCCGAGAAATAAGATCTCCGAGAAGCTCACGCCTTCCCCTCCGGAGCTTTCAGAGGCGAGACGTTTGGTTCCGGGGAGTCCTCCTTTCCCTGCATCGCAGCCTTGAAGCCGCGTATCCCTTCACCCATTCCTTTTCCGAGTTCGGGCAGTTTCTTCGGGCCGAAGACCAATAGAGCGATTCCGGCGATGATCATCAAGTGCATAGGTTGAAATAAGCCTTCAAACATTGGTGTTCCTCCAATCAAAAATGAAGCGAGGTTGGTAAAGCAGGCGCCGCGAACCTGAGAACGGCGCCCGCTGCTGCGATCCGCGTGAGCAGACTCTCCCCCGACAGCTTCCACGCGATTGCGCAAACTGTTAAAAGCCGCGCTTAGCCGCGTCGGCTTGATTGGCCAGAGTGGCGAGCTGGCTAAGAAATGCTGGGGATTGGCCGATAAAGAGCCCCATGTCGGTCAGGAAACTGACTACTCCCTTGGCAATTCCCTGCGGATTCGTGGGGCGGATTACGGCGCAACGAGGAAGTGCTGCACTGATGAATTCGCAGGGGACCGGAAAGATCAGGTTAGTTTGTAGTGCTGGGTTGAATGTCTTATCGAAGTTCGGGAAGGTAATCCCGGTTTCGGGATCGGTCAGCGGAGCGAGGGGGGGTTGCACGCTATTTCCGGAGAAATCTACCCACTCGAGGAAGTGAGCGACCTCGTCGCCGCCAATGCTGACCACGATTTTCAAAACTTCCACATTGTTGGCTTTCTGAGCCATGGCCGAATAGAGTGTACTCCCGCCCTGCTCAATGGTGCCGAAGTGAAAGGCTGCGGTGTTGGCGATGGCTTGAACGTGCTTCGTGGGCTCGAAATCCGCATTGGTTCGGGGGATGGCTGTTACGTTCACCAGGTCGACTGCTTGCGGGAAAGTTGCGCCAAAATCTGGATTTTGGGTGCTGCGATAGCGGGTATACCAGCTCGTATCCACGGTGAGGTTCATTAAATTGGTCAGCCGTCCAATTTGCTCGGCGCCCTTTGCCTGGCTGCTAGGCAGAGTGCGAAATTCGTCGAAGTCTACAGGCTCTACGCCTTTGGAAATCAAATAAGCATTCAGGAATTCCGCATGGCTCTGCTCATCAAGGGTGTTGCTGCTGATATATTGCGGGCCATCGGAATCGAGGTTCATGAAAGCCGCCTGGTAGGTGTTCATGGGCTTGAACGGGGCTGTCTCTACGGGGAGTTGACCGGGGGTGAGGCCTCCCAACTCTGCGTATTGCTGCCACAGATCAGCCTCAATAAGTTCGGCGGCGGCGAGGAAGCGAAGAATCGCAATGTCGCCTTTTGTGATAGTTGCACTGCTGGTTTCCTGGGCGAACGCGGGCAGCCCGCTGCCCAGGATTCCAGCTCCTACGGTCGCCACGGCTCCGGCGACCATGCTGTTCTTGAGGAATGTGCGCCGGTTCGCGGCGCGTTCCAAAACGTCGGTGAGTTGCTTCATAGTTTCCTCTTTTCCCTTCACCGTGTTTGCTGTTTGCCTCCATCACGGTGTAAGGCAGAGTAGCCGGCAGCCGAATGAGCCCTTGTCACGCCGTCGTCAAACTTTTGTATCTTTTCGGAGTAGTTGTCTTTCAGATTTTCAGGAATGGTAGGGGCATGATGGTGCGCTCGCGAAACCGGAAGCAGTATTCCCACGCTATAATTGGAGGCTTGCAGGCCTTTACCTACATTTACATGTCCACTTGCAACCCGCTTGCTTGCGTCCAGGTTCCTATTCCGTTGTTAACGAAGATGGTGTGAAGCATCCGCAATGCTGCTCTAATTCTTGGGATGCGGGCACTCCGGCTGTGCTGTTAGTGAAAGGAAAAAACTTCGAAATGATTCGATTGGCCGTCGCAATGATCGTTCTGACCGCCCTGGCCAGTTCATTGGCTTTCGCTCAAGACGCTACCCCCAAAGTGCAGGTGTTTGGCGGGTATTCCATAGTGCATGCGGGTAATGGCTCATTCAGCGGCGCCACACTCGATTTCGATTTGCGCGAGCAGAATAGCCCGTTCGGAATCGCATCTTTTTTCCCCGGTTGGAATGCGGAGGGGCAGTACAACATCGAGCGCTGGTTGGGAATTGTTGTGGACGGGAGCGGTCGCTATGGCGAACCAATCACCAGCAAAGGGGGAGATCAACTGTCAGGGCTTCCCAAGCTGACCGGCTACACTCTCATGGTCGGGCCGGTATTTTCGTTCAAGAATAAAACCAAGTTCACGCCCTTCGTACACGCGCTGTTTGGCTATGATCGAGCCAGCTTGAGTTCGAGCACAATCACCGGCGTCTCGTCCCCAGTAACGTCCGCGGCAACAACGTATACGGATGCGGCCGTGGCGTTGGGAGGCGGGGTTGATTTCAAAGTGTCCCGGCATTTCGCGATTCGACTGGCGCAGTTGGACGACCTTCATACCACGCACAATTTTAATCAGTTTTACGGAAGCGCTTTTCCAGGGCGGGTGTTCGAAGGGCTGCCAAGTCACGAAAACAACTTTCGGGCCTCCGCTGGAATCATTGTTAAGTTTTGAATTTCTTCTAGGGCAAGCCGAAGGCATAGATCGCACTGCCGGCGGCGATGGCGACGTATTCTTTTCCGTCCACCGCGAAGGCAATAGGAGCGGCGTAGACCGCGCCGCCCATCTGGAAGTGCCACAGGGGTTTGCCCGAGGCAGCGTCGAGGGCAATGAAGTTTCCTTCCGCATCGCCGGTGAATACCAGGCCGCCGGCGGTTGCGAGCACACCTGACCAGGTTGGCGATGTGTGCTCGAACTTCCACTTGATCTCTCCCGTCCCAGGGTCAATCGCTTTTAGGAATCCGCGATAGGGCTCGGCTTCTTCCGAAGGAAAATATGCGCTGCCATAGTAAGCGTGGCCAGCCTCGTAGGGCTGCGGCGCCGTGCTGAAAATATCGCATTGATCACGCGCCGTAACGTAGAACAGCGACGTCTGCTGATCGTATGCAGGGGCCATGAAATTCGTTGTGCCGAGCGCTCCGGGACAGACGGTGTGGCCTTCGAGCGTGGGCGACGCTTCCTTCTTCGCCACAGGTCTGCCCTCGGCATCCTTAGAATCGCTCCAGGTCGTCTTACCGTAGGCGTTGGCCAGAACAAGCTTGCCGGTCGCGCGGTCGATGACATAGAAGTAACCGTTGCGATTGGCTTGCGCGATCAGATGCTTGCCGCCCGAATCGAGGATCACTGGAACCTGTGTGGCGTCCCAGTCATGCTCGTCGTGCCTGGTGAACTGGAAATACCAGTTCAGCTTTCCGGTATCCGCATTCAGCGCCAGCAGTGAATTGCTAAAGAGGTTATCTCCGGCGCGGCCTTCGCCGCGATTCGATGGTGCCGGATTTCCGGTGGGCCAGAAAATCTGGTTGGTGTCAGCATCGTAGGTTCCAGTACTCCATGCGGGAGCTCCGCCAACTTTCCAAGAATCTCCTTCCCAGGTTTCATGTCCGGGCTCTCCCGGGCCGGGGACGGTATAAAAGCGCCATTGGAGGGCGCCACTGGCGGCGTCGTAAGCATCGATGAAGCCACGCACTCCGTACTCGCCTCCCGAAACTCCGATGACGATCAGATTTTTCACTGCAAGAGGCGCGACGGTGAAGCTGTATCCTTTTTGATAATCTGCGGCGACGATATCCCAGATGACATTGCCGGTCTTGCTGTCGAGCGCGATCACGTGGGCGTCGAGCGTTCCTAAGAAAACTTTATCGCCCAAAATCGCGAGGCCACGATTCACACGACCACAGCAGGGACGAATATCGCCGGGCAACTGATGCTGATACATCCAGATCGGCCGGCCGGTGCGGGCGTCGAGAGCGAACGCGCGATCGTCTTGCGCGGTAGCGTAGAGAATTCCGTCGACCACGAGAGGCGTGGTCTCAAGCTTACCGGTCGCTCCGGTTTGGTATACCCACTTGGCAACCAGGTTGTGCGCGGTGACGACACTGATCTGATCGAGCAGAGTGAAGCGGCGCCCGGTGTAATCGCCGGAATATGTCAGCCAGTTCTGCGGCTCTTTGGCGGAATTCAGGAGACGGGTTGAGGTAACCTGCGCCCGCACCATAGATGGCAAGAGAACAAAAGCAAAGCATGCGATCAAAAGAGAGGCGATGCTACTCCGCGTTCTCTGCGGCACTTCTCCGAGGGCTCCGCGATAAATGCCTTGGCCCGCTCGACAACTCGCTCGATGGATATCCGAACCCTGTCGCGTCATTTCGCCCCCACGCTGGTCAGATAAGCCACGACGTCCTCAAGATCCTTGTCGCTCAAAGTGTCCGGATTGTATTGCGGCATCAGGGATTCGCGGCTTTTCTGAAAAGAACGAAGCTTATCTTTTTCCAGCAGATAGATTTGCTCACTCGCGTCGATCATCTGCACGCTGAAGTTGTCTTCATTCAGGGCCACGCCTTTTATTTGCTTTCCCTCCGCGGTAACGACGGTGATGGTTTCGTACTCCTGGGGAAATTCTTTCGTCGATTCGGTCAATCCCCAGGCTAGGCGTCTACTGGGATTGCGCACCGAGTCGATGATGGCCGCTCTGGTTCGCGCTCCGCCTACGGCGGTGAGGTCGGGACCGACGCGTCCGCCTTTCCCTTCGATCATGTGGCAAAGTGAGCAATTGGCGTCGCCGTAGAAAAGGTTCCGGCCGTGAACAGCATCGCCCACAGGATGCGCTGGGGCCTTTACTTCCGCGCTGCGGATGTAAGTGATGATCTGCCAGATTTCTTCGTCGGTCATGCCAACACCCTGCCCATTGGTTCCATTGGCGGGCATCACGGTGCCGGGAATTCCGTTGCTGATTACCTGAAACATCTCAGCATCGGAGTGAGCATGCTTTTTCTGAGCCCGTGTCAAGTCTGGACCGCGCCCGCCGCCGTGGGCGCCCAGCCCGTGGCAGAGGGCGCAGTTGATGCGGAACTCGTACTCACCGGCCTTAGCGGCTTTGGCATTGCCGGCAAAGGGATTGTGATCGTCAGCAGCGTTGGCGTTGGCAGTGCCGAGCAATAGCGCCGCACAGACCGTCAGGACAACGAGGCCCAGTCGAAAACAGCTTGCGGATTCGCTCTCATCCAGCCATTGCTGCGAAGGCAAACACATAACTCATCTGTCCAGGAATTTGCCGAATTCTACGCTATTGAACGAAGTTCGTGTCTCGGAAATCGATCCCCTCCTCCGTCGTACATGGCCAGCCGGTATCTGGGATCGCACCCGCAAGGAAACTACACTTGAGATCCCCTAGCCTAACGCCGATCTTCACCTAGGTGGAGGAGTTTTTATCCGTAGGCGTCTAAGTGCTTGATAATTCAAGTTTTCCACTGAAAAGCGTCGGCCTGCGGGAGGCCCAAATGAGCCAGGACGCGATAGGCAAACTCGCGGGCCAAGTCATCTAAGCTGGCCGGCTGGTAGTAGTAGGCCGGGATGAGGGGGAAGATGGTAGCCCCAGCGTCGGCAGCGCGGTACAGGTTGCGAATGTGGATTTTGTTCAGGGGAGTTTCGCGAACACAAAGCACTAGCGGGCGCTTCTCTTTCAGGCAAACATCGGCCGCGCGCTCGATCAGGTGGGAGGCGATGCCGTGGGCGATGCGGGCCGAGGTGCCCATGCTGCAGGGGAGCACGATCATCGCGTCGGCGGGATAAGAACCGCTGGCCACGTTGGCTCCGATATCGGCGTTCGATTGCTCTTTGATTTTGGAGATGTTAGCGGGATGAACTGAGGTTTTTCCCAAGTTGTTCTTTTTAGAGCTCTTCGTTTCGGAGTTCTTCGTTTCAGAGTTCTTCGACGGGCCGTTTTCGAGGTTGAGGATTTGACGAAGAAGATTCGATCGTCCCTGGATGCCAAGCTCTTCGGCCAGAACGCGCAGGCCGGCGTCAGAGGCGATGAAGTTTACATGATGAACGCGGACATCACGCTCGACCGCCAGTAGGAGTTGGCGGAGAAAGATCGATCCGCTAGCTCCGGTAGTGGCGATGGTCAGATTTTCAGGGGGATGGTTCAGCGAAAGTTCTCCGGCGCGGCAAGTGGCCTGCGCTTGGAGCATAGGGAGTTGTTAAACGAGAAGTCAAGGCTGGGAAGGGTATCGAAGCAAGGGCTAGAGGCCAGAAGCTGACTGTATGGCATCGACGGATAATCTGCGGCTTCGCCGGAGCGCAACGGAACTGCACGCACTGGCCAGTGTAGAGCGGGAAATCCGCGCGCAGGATTCGAATGGCCGCCGCAAGTATCTTCGCGAGTTTTCGCAAGCCTTCGACAGCTACGATTCGCTTCTGGACAAACAGCAGATCAGGAACGCTCTAGCCGCTGCAGACCTGGTTTTAATCGGCGACTACCATGCACTTCCCGCCGCGCAACGCTATGCCGCATCTCTGATCGAGCAGCGGGCATTGGCTGGAGACCGCCCGGTGGTGCTGGGCGTTGAGACCATCTTTGCCCGTCATCAGCATATTCTTGACGAATGGTGGCGGCGCGAAATTGATGAGAGCGAATTACGCCAGCGCATCCGTTTCGACTTGGATTGGGGATACGATTGGGCGCCGTTTTACGAATTGCTGGTTGCCGCGCGTGACCATGGCGAAGGGATTTATGGGCTGGATTGCATGCCTCGCGAAAATCTGCGGAAGATTGGGGAACGCGACCGCCACGCGGCGGCCAAGATCGCGGAGATCCGCGAGCGCCATCCTGACGCGGTGATCTTTGTGCTGTTCGGGGAGTCGCACCTGGCTCCGGGACATCTGCCTTGCGTCCTGCATAAAGCAGTGCCTGATTCCAAGATTCTCACCGTGTTGCAAAACATTGATGCCCTCTACTGGCGAGCCGCTGGTGAGCCTGTCGAGAAGGTCGACGCCGTGCGCGTGGATGACGACGTGGTTTGTGTATTCAACGCGACGCCGCTCGAGAAGTATGAAAGCTACCGACTGTTTCTTGATCAGTGGAGTCGCTGTGATACTGGCCCTGATTACGCGCCTACGATTTACAACTTGATTGATAGCCTGGCAAATTTTCTCGAGATCAACCGCTACTCGCCACATAACGGGACGCAGCCGAAGCTTCTGGTCGACATGTTGCCTGAAGTATACGGTCACTCGTCGGATGCAATGCTCCGCAGGCTAGTCTCGCGAAAAGCAATTCCGGAGCAGCATATGGCAAGTCTTCTGGCCTGTGTGGATGAGCGCGGCAGCGCTTACTTTCCGGAAGTAAATGCCTTCTATGTACGAGAATTTCAACTGATGTACGCCGCCGAGGATGCGGCGCGTTTTCTGCACCACGCATGCCGCGGCCTGCCTGGTCGTCTTAACGGGCATGGTTCGGTCGGAGATGGCGCGGACTCCGACAAGTTATCTGGAAATGAGAGCGCAGCAGCGCCGCTCGATGCTTTCTTCACGCAAGTGATCGAAGATTGCGTCGCCTACTTCGGGTCGCGTGTACTCTATTCGGCCAGGCCGGCGGCTGAAATGACGAACTCTTTTACATTGTCTTATGCTGCGTGCGAAAGAGTCGGGCTCGGCGCCATCCGCGCGAATGAAGAGACAGTGGAATCGGTCTCCCGGGAATGGGGTTATCGGCTGGGAAGTATGCTTTACGACTCCTATCTGGCCGGGAAAGTGACTCCGAGCGGACTGCGACGATTATTTTTGGCCCATCTGGATGAACCCGGCACTGCCCGCAAAGTTTGCAGAGCTGTGATTGCGAAAGTGCGCCGCGGCTCTAGATCCCGGAGTTCAAAGGCTCAGGCCTCAGCGCAGATGCTACTCTAGATAGCGTCGGCTCGATCGCGGGATCGCCGCTTCCTAAACGTGAACGCCGAATCCATCCGCAAGTTATTCGACCAGGTGCGTCAGGGGAAACTCGCGCCCGATGATGCGGTAGAGCGCTTGCGTCATCTGCCCTTTGAAGATCTTGGATTCGCCAAGGTCGACCACCATCGCAGCTTGCGTGTGGGCATGCCTGAGGTCATCTTCGGTGAACGCAAGACCCCGTCGCAGTTGGCGGAGATTTTTGCGCGACTGGCGAAGCATGGCGGCAACGTGTTGGCCACGCGCGCTGACAGGAAGCAGTTCGGGGCCGTGAAGAAGAAAGTACGCGCGGCGGAATATCGCGAAGTGGCTCGGGCCATCGTGCTGTGGCAGGATGAACACATTTATGGCAAAGGCATGATCGCAGTGGTTTCGGCCGGAACCAGCGACATCTCCGTTGCTGAGGAAGCTGTGGTTACCGCCGAACTGATGGGCAATGCGGTGGAACACTTCTACGATGTCGGAGTTGCCGGAATCCATCGGCTGCTGGCGAATCGTGAGGCGTTGACGAAAGCTCGCGTGGTGATTGTGTGTGCCGGCATGGAAGGCGCTCTACCCAGCGTGGTCGGTGGACTTGTGGGAGTTCCGGTGATTGCCGTTCCCACCAGTGTGGGCTACGGCGCGTCGTTCAAAGGATTGACCGCGCTCCTCGGCATGCTGAATTCGTGTGCGTCGAATGTGAGCGTAGTGAATATTGATAATGGCTTCGGCGCGGGATATGTTGCGTCGCTGATTAATCGATTATAAATGCGAGAGGGAACGGTGGCTATCGACCTTTTCGCGTCACCGTCGACTTCTTCCGAGCAACTGGCTTGGTCTGTTTCGTACCTTTGGCCGGGAAAACTCGCGCGAAAATTTTGTCTACGTTCTTCAATTGGCGGGGCAGATCAAATGCGTATTCAATCTGTTTGCGCGGAATTTTTCCTGTGATTTCCATATCGGCGAGCACCAAGTCATGGAAATTCAAACCTTCTTTCCACGCCCGCATCGCATGGCCCTGCACCAGGCGGTAAGCGTCTTCCCGAGAAACTCCATGCTCTACCAAGTCGAGCAGGAGCTGGCCGCTGAAGATCAGTCCATGCGTGCTCTCCAGATTGGCCAGCATTCGTTTGGGATAGACGAACATGGTCTCGATCAGAGTTGCAGTTTTGTTTAGGAGATAGTCAATTAAGGTTGTCGAGTCCGGCAAGATGACCCGCTCGGTGGAAGAATGCGAAATATCGCGCTCGTGCCACAGGGCGACATTTTCCAATCCGGCCTGCGCATTGCCGCGCACCACCCGCGCCAGGCCGCTGATCTGTTCGGCAGTGACGGGATTGCGCTTATGCGGCATGGCGGAGGAGCCTTTTTGCTTTTCGCTGAAGAATTCCTCGGCCTCGCGGACTTCGGTGCGCTGCAGATGGCGGACCTCGGTGGCAATCTTGTCCAACGTAGACGCGATCACGGCCAGCGTGGAAAGATAATGCGCATGCCGGTCCCGTTGTATCACCTGCGACGACACGGCTGCGGCCTTCAAACCCAATCGCGCGCAGATTTTCTCTTCAATTTCCGGCGTGAGATGCGCGAAGATACCTACCGCGCCCGAGAACTTCCCTACGCGCAGATCCTCAGCCGCAGCGGCAAAGCGCGCAATGTTCCGCTGGGTTTCGGAATACCAGTTCGCCAGCTTAAAACCGAAAGTGATGGGCTCGGCGTGAATGCCGTGCGTACGCCCCACCATGGGAGTGTCTTTAAATTCCCAGGCCCGGCGTTCTAGCACTTCTGCGAAGCGCGCAAGGTCCTGTGCAATAAGCGCCGATGCCTGCTTGATCAATAAGGCCTGAGCCGTATCGACTACGTCGTTAGAAGTAAGGCCATAGTGAAACCAGCGCGCGTCTGGGCCGACAATTTCGGCGACGGCCGTGGTAAAAGCGATCACATCGTGGCGCACCTCAGCTTCGATTTCGTGAATGCGTTCCACGCGAAAGTCGGCGCGCTCGCGGATGGCTTTGGCCGCAGCCTTGGGAACCATGCCCACGTCGGCCAAGGTTTCCGTGGCGGCCACTTCCACAGCCAGCCAGGTGCGGAAGCGGTTTTCATCGCTCCAGATGCGGCCCATTTCCGGGCGGGTATAGCGTGGGATCAAGGCGGATGGGCCTCCTCTTTGTCCTCTGAAAAGCGGGAAATTGGATTCTAAATGGATCACGAAAAAGAGGCCAGTGACGGTGCCGCCGTAGATTTCCTCAACTTTCAATTTTGTATCGTCTTACGATATACTACGGCGGCAGTCGGATCGCGACACGATACAATCAGCGGGATGCAAAAACTCACTTTGTCGGATTACCAGGCATTAGCGGAGTTTCGTTATCAAATCCGGCGTTTTCTCCACTTTAGCGAGCAAGCCGTGAAAGGCGCTGGGCTGGAGCGTGGCCAATATCAGCTGATGCTGGCGATTAAGGGAATGCCGGCGGGCGTGCGCCCGCGAATTCGCGAATTAGCCAGCCGGATGGAAATTCGACATAACAGCGCCGTGGAGCTGGTAAATCGTCTGGAGGCGGCGGGGTTTGTGCATCGCACCCGCGCGCAGGATGATCGCCGCGAAGTCCTGCTTGCACTTACGCCGCGAGGAGAGAGAGTTTTAAGCGAACTGGCACTTCACCACCACGACGAACTGCGCAGTGCTGGACCCGAATTAGTTGCCGCACTGCGGCGAGTCATGCGGGAAGGCAACGACGGCACTTCATAGATTTAGCCACTCAAGAAAACCATCCTGACCGGCAATCGAATTATAAATATTTATGACCAAGCCAGCGACAGGACAAGGGAGAAGCGACCGACTTCTGCGCCATCCTTTGTTTGGTAAATATTTTTCGCTGGTTCACGAAGACCTTAGCGCAGTCTATGCGCGCGATCTTCGCAAGTGGCTCATCATTGCGCCGGTGATCGGCCTGATCACCGGCCTGGTGATTACCGGAGTCGTGGTAATCATTCTAGGAGAATTGTGGCCTCCGGTTCTTAGTTACTATCTGCACCATCATTGGGCGATCGTGCCGGGAATCACCTTCGGATTTATCGTTACCGGACTCATTATGCAGTTTCTGACTCCGGATCCGAACGAGCATTCCACGGAAGAAATCATCCGTTCTTACCACGAGCATGAGGGCAAAGTTGATGTCCGTTCCTTCGTGCCGAAGCTGATTGCGGCGATCACCACGGTGGGACTTGGCGGCAGCGCCGCGCTGGAAGGGCCCGGCATTTACGGTGGAGCGGCGATTGGGTCGTGGCTTTGGACGAAGCTTCGGCGTTTGCGTTTGACCGATCGCGACCGGCGCATCATGTTGATTTGCGGCGCCGCGGCCGGAATGTCCGCAGTTTTTCGCGCACCGCTCACCGGCATCGTGTTCGCGCTCGAGATGCCGTACCGCGATGATCTGGCGCATGAGGCTTTGGTTCCATCGCTGATGGCTTCGGTAGTTTCCTTTGTCACGCTGAGTTCTTTTCTGGGCGCTACGCCTCTGTTCAACTTCAGTGGCTCTACCACGTTCGAACGCCATGACCTTTACTGGAGCGCACTGCTGGGCTTGATTGTTGGTTTGGTTGCCATGGTGTTTGTCATTACTTTCCGCAGAGCGCGAACTTTTTGTGTGAAATGGGCGATTCCGCATTGGTTGAAGCTGGCGATTGGCGGATTGTTGACGGGACTCTGCGGGCTTCTTTTCCTGCAAATTTATCCAGGCAATCTCGTGCCTATCGGTCCTAACTATGAAGCGGTAGGAGATATTTTGGGGTCGCAGCACGGCACTGCACAACTTGTGATTTTCAGTGTGCTGAAGCTCGGGGCAACTCTTTTTACGCTGGCTGCGGGAGGAGTGAGCGCGATGTTTGTCCCGTTATTTCTAACTGGTGGAAGCATCGGGACGGCATTTGCTCAATCCGTCGTTCACAGTCCTACGGTGGATCTCTATGCCGCCGTTGGCATGGCTTCTTTCATCGCCGCCGGCTATAAGACCCCACTTGCAGCGGTTGTATTTGTTGCGGAAGCGACCGGGGGTCACGCCTTTATCATTCCTGCTCTCATTGGAGCGGCGGTGGCCTATGCGGCGTCCGGGGACGCCTCAGCTTCGGGGGACCAGCGTCTGCATGAAGGCGAAAAAGTGAGGGGATTGTAGGACTGTAATCGATAAATCGAATTCTCGATATTCGTATTCCACGTCGCACCCACACTTGTACTCCGCAATGCGACTGCAGCAGCACCAGCATTAGTATTGCTAATTGCCAGCCTCTTTCAGTATCCTTCCCGCATCCTCAGAATCAAGGGCATTCTGCGCGGGAAACGTGTATCTAATGGCGACGACGAAACCCAAACGATCACGGCTGTGTCTGC
>JBAVQD010000164.1:0-62892 GCA_049693675.1 Candidatus Sulfotelmatobacter sp.
TCCTCGAAGTCGTTGTTGGTGACGATATTGGTGATCGTGCCAATTTCGTCAATCAGGATGGCGATGTTCGCCCCGGATGCTAGGTAATTCGAGGCATTAGCAAAGACGGTGAAATTCTTGAATACCGAATCACGAGTTTGGTTGATTTCGAAAACTGTTCCTCCTGCCGCACCATACCAGAGCAGGGCCGCATTTCCCGAACCCGCTCCTCCTGCTGCCCCAATGGTCGCCTGTCCCTGAGACTGACCGCCATCCAACGTGATTCCCGAACACTTCGTAACGTTCAGCGTGCTCGTGAGCTTGACGTTGCAGGAATTCGGGAGGATGAGTGTCCTTGCACGCCCACCTGTGTTGCACGCGGCGGTAATTGCAGTCTGCATGGCCGCCGTATCATCGATCCTTCCGCTACAGGTAACTCCGTAATCCCGCGCATTGAGGGCAGGCTTGGTCTGATAAATGGGTGGCTCGCTGACACCGTTGGAAACCAATTCGGACCCGACGGCCACTCCCAAGGGAAACCCTGACTTCGGGGATGCAGACTGTGGAAATCCGCGCAGCAGATCCATGTTGACATTTGGAACTCCTGCGTCCGCTGCTCCTGCAATGCCAGTTCCAGTGGCCAATACGACCGGAATTGTAACTGAGATATTGCCCGTCGCATTTCCTAATAATGTACTTAGTTGCTGTACGGAAACAAATTCTTCGGGCTTTCTCCCGCCCAATGTATCGGCTTCTGCAGCCTTGAAAGCATATGGCACGGTCGTAATCGGGAGCCTCGGACGCTCAATTCCGTCATCGGGCGTCACGCCAATCCACTGTGTCTCCCCCGAAGCAAACAACGCGGGAGGGATTCCGCCCAGACTTGTCGATCCCAACAAAGCAGTGTATCGCCCGTGGCTATCGAGAGTCACAGTCTGGGTCTCAATCCAAGTCGAACTACCCCCTTCCTGATTCTGATAGAGCGCAAACGTGAGACCTCGAGACCCAGAGAACTCCTTTCCGTCGAGGTCCCGGATAGTGCTACTGAATTTTGTTACCGTTGGAACCGGAGAGGCATCGGCACCTGAGGCAGGCCCTTGGCCCAACATAATTCGAGTACTGCAAAGTAATAACACCAGACACAACGAGTTGGGCAGCATGATTGTGTTTCTCGGCCACATACTGGAGCGAACGCTGCAACCAACTCGCCACAAAAAGAAACGAAAGGCTCAGGATCACTATTTTTGTCGTCTATTGAAATGAAGGAGTTGTGCATTTCGCGAAGTGCTACGAAATTCAAGTCAGACGAATGAGGTCGTTTTGGGGAATTGCTCGAGCTAATTTGGGAAGCAAGCTCCCTCCTAAATCAGATCGTGAGTCCCTGAAAGCAATTGAACAATTCTCCCTTTAGCAAGCATTGCTTCCCAACAAAGATGGGTTCTAGCGCCTAGAGTTATTACTAACGACAAATGGGCTGAATGGGTGCCCGGCGTGCAGGCAAGAACCGCAATCGAGCCCGGCAGCCCAATCGGTCGTTCCGTGCCTTCGGGAATAAACTTGCATAGGTGAAGCTTGGCCGGCAAGATCGTACAAATAAAAAGACGGATGAAAGAGCCTCGTCCGCCAAAATGCGGGGCTGCCGGAAAATCTTGCTCTACTTAAATGCTTCGATGTATAGAGAATGAGGCGAATTGGAGCCATCTTCCACCTCGTACCGAGGTACGTTTGCACCGTAAAGCTTACTCTCGCCCTCCCGGACCTCCACTACTTCAGAAAAACCCACTGAAATGAGCATTTCACGCATATAGTCACAATCGAATGCGGTCCTGTGCTGGCCATCGCAAAAAATGAAGTTGGAAAATTTACCTCCCAGAGATTCATAATGGCGCGGGAACTGACTAAACCAGGCGACGTTCTTCTGATTGTAAGCAAGTATGGCATTCGACAAACTCGGCACAACGATGCGCGTTCCACAACCTCTCTTCAGAACCCGAGCAGACTCGAAGAGTACGTTCTTAAGCTCATCGGGATAAAGATGCTCCAACACGTGCGTAGAATAGATGGAATCGACGCTGTCAGAGCGGAAGGGAAGCCCATTCCGAACATCCAACCACAGGTCGATTTTTCGAAGTGGATTGGCGTCGATGTTTACAAAATCTTGCAGGTACTTGGGTCCACAGCCTAAGTGGAGATGTAACCCGGAGCCGTTCCTGGACTTCGGAGGGATGACAAACCTGTGAAACCAATAACCAGGGAGCGTGGCTTTAGAGATTATCAAGAATAAAATGTCCTTGTAGCGCTGCTGAAGCAAGGGTCTCTCCTCTTAAAACTCCGCTATCAGGCTTTAGGGTCTACAATTTTATTGTAGAGTTTCAACATTTCCTTTGTCTCGAATTCCCACGAAAACTCTCTGTGGATCCAGTCGATTCCCCATTTGCCGTTTCTTCGGCCAACAGGCATGGTAGAGAGATGGTCCCAGGAGCTCATTTGGCGGCCACTGTCCAGTTGGCCCCGTCACAGTAGGCTAGCACGTGATGCGATCCGCCGCCGGTGATGGTTGTACCCCACGTGTCCGTTTTTGAATCCGAAACAGGTTTTAGCATCCCTTGCGTGCGCGATGCGCAAGTCGGCAAATTGCCGAATGCGGTAGGATCGATTCGGAGAGAGCCAGTAGGCCGGCCTAAATGCATGCCGCCATAGTTACAGGTCCCACCGGTCGGTTGATCGTTGAGACTGCTGTACATTGTGCCGCCGGAGGCAAAAGCTGTCGCAATGCAATTAACATTGTTAGGGTAAGTGTTGTCCTGGGAATCCAAGACTCCAACAAAGGCTCCATTTCCTGTCGGCCCAAAGGGAATCACCGTCGAGTTAAAGTCCCAATCATTCTTGATGAGCCGAATAATGCCACCTGTGGTGTTGTAGGAATAGCTGATCGTGGTGGTGCCGTTGGTTAGCCCAGAGAAGGAGTTCTCCTCAATGGTTAAGTCGTGAGCACCAGAGCCAGAACTTGTCCCGATTACAAATTGGGCAATCGCATTTTCACTACGGATGTGCCGCCAACTCGTATTCCGTCCTGCATTCAGGAACAGATCGGTGTAGTTCCCTCCCATCAGGCCGCCGTCGATGTCGAGTACGTTGGTTCCCGTTCCGCCTTCGATGTCGATACCCTTACTGCAATAGGTCTCTTCGATCCAATGAATGTGCTCGAAATAGGGCTCTGCGCCTGCCTTCCCCTCGTAACCGATACCTACGCCGTTGCTCGTGATCGAGGTCGGCGTGTGATAGGAGCAGCCGATCGTGACGCGATCAAAATTTTGCGCTTCGCAATTTCCCGGTGCCGTCGGGCAAATATCGAAGCCGACGAAACGGGAATTCGCCGATCCGTTGCTGCACTGAAGATCCTCAAAGCTGTTATTGGTTACAATTCCCGTGACGGGCGCAATTGCGTCGATCAGCAAGCAACCGCTGGCACCGTTCAACTGATTGCTCCTGGCATTGGGGAACATCGAGAAGTTCTTGAAAATCGAATCCCGCGTCTGGTTGATAGTGATCATTGGCACGCCGGTGGTGCCGTACCAGAGAAATGTTGCCATGCCACCGCCTAAACTGGCTTCCCCCTGCGATTGTTCCCCATCAATTGTGAGCCCAGCGCAGTGCGTGATCGTCAACGGACTCGAAAGTTTTACTGCACAGCGATTAGGCAATATGAGCGTTTTCGGAGTCGTGCCGAAGGTACAGGCGGCGTTAATGGCATTCTGCATGGCCTTCGTATCATCGGTCGTTCCGCTGCATGTAACTCCGTAATCCCGCGCATTGAGAACAGCCTTGTTCTGGTCAACGGGTGTCTGCGTGACGCCGTTGGAGACCAAGTCGGACCCGGCGGCCCCCCTCGTCGTCGAGGCCGCGACTGGAACATCAGGACCTAGCTCCTGGGCGACCGCGTATGAGGCCGTTAATAGTGCGGAGATTAGTAAAATGCGCTTCATTGTTTCTTCAGTTCGGGCTGCCAGGCGCAAAGCCAGTCTACGCGCGCCCGCCTCGGCTGCTTCTGGCAATTTAGTTATAGGCAGAGAGAATTCTTATGGCTTGAAGTTCACGAATACCCCCGATGCGATTGCCAGCCCGTTCCCTGCCCCGTTGTGGCGTGGGCAAGAATGTTTTCGATTTTAGCGCGTTGGCCATAAATCCTGAAGATCTGCAGACTGATGACGGCTAGCAACTTAGCGGAGCTAGGCAACTTAATCCTGCGCTTTCGGCGGGCGCTCGGCCGCAGCTACCCGCTTGTGAAACCATACGGACAGATGGCAGGTGCAAAACTTGAAAGCTTGGAAGAAACAAATTCTTGCAGAAGTTGTTGGCGTGTATTGCGGGTTCTATAACGAATCGCGGAAACGAGGGCAAAGACTTCAAAATCGACTTGAAATCAAGGCCGACGCAACAACCCTGCTTGTGAGCGATTTCCAGTAAGCACCGACCGTCCGTTTTTGTAATTAGGTGCCGGTGTAAAGAAAGATCGCGTTCCTCGATGCAACTCATTACGGCGAAGGTCAAACATGGGAGCCAAAGCGATCAACGCGACTGTGACTTGCTGCCCGACACCCGCAATGTACTGCGCTAGCTGCGCATCGACGATTAGTAGCCCGGGCAAGAGACTCACACCAATGCTGTTCAACAGCAGCCCCGAACTGGGACGCAAAAAAACCCTGTCGAACAGGCCCAGCACTATTCCTAAGCAGAACATCAGCGCGGGCGGTCCAACCCAGCCAAAGTTTATGTAACTCTCAGGCAAGTACCCCACGGCAATCGATACTCCGTTCAAATTCTCGCGCGCCGTCAGTCGGTATGCGACTTGGTACCACCTGTTCGAATCATTGACGGAAGGTTTGTCAGGCCAGAAAAGCCGGGGAACGAATGTGACAAACATATATGAATACAGCCGCCCATTCTGGTATGGAACACGCTCGGGTGTTGATTCGATCACATTTGCAGTCTGCTGCAGTAACGAGAGTCGGCCTAGCGTCTCACTGGCCAAATTTCTCGCTTGCACCTCGTCCGCATTCAACAGAGGCTTTCCCCATGCACTCCAGGAGCTATCCATCCAAAAATTGAATCGCTCGACGTAGCTCTCCGAAGCACCTGCGCGCCAATACTGCTGACGAAACTTCTCTTTGCCAGGCTGCAAGAAAAGAACAATGGGAATACCTATCATGATCGCAGCGAGCGGGAATTTTCGTCTTTCGTACACATAGACCGCCGTGGCCATGATAGCCACGCCAACGAAACTTCCGAGCCAGCCTGAAGAGATGCCTGCGACCAGCGCCATGCCGGCATAACCCGCCAGTAGCACCTTGTCGATCGGAATCGCCTTGCCCCGTAGGTAATATCGCAGGAGAATTACAAACGCAATCGACGGAACAATCGTCTCAACAATGGCCAGGAACTGTCGGCCTCCACCGCCAAGCATATCGAACGGCACTGCAATCTTCAGCAATGCCGCTGCAAGCAATACAAGTCTCAGGTAATGCCATCGTCCCGGATTGGGATGGATATCTAGCTTGTAAGACTTCAAAAGGCGCAAGCGCCCAGCCGCCGCAATGCCGATCTTCAGCGCACCCAAACCGAAAACAACCAAGTAAAGCGACTGTGTTATGGCGTTCTCAGATATTTGATGTTTTCCCGTGACCAGACTGATGCTGTGTTTAAGCCAAAATAGCGGCACCGCGTAGGCCAGCCAATACACAGCGCCGATTAGAGCAAACAGCGGAATCGTCTCTCGGGCTCCCCTGACCCATTCCCGGTAAGCAGCCCATGGAATCCAACTCAAGAAAAACGCAGCAATCACCTGAGGCAGGGTTACTTCATAAAGACTAGTAGCCCACAGAACCGCAGTGACGATTAACGGGATGCCGGCATGCAGCAGCACAGGCCGCGTTCTCGTGTTATTCGCGATCTTAAGCACTTGCATGCAAGACTCTGGGATCCACTGTCGCCGCTAGCGACTGGATGATGCCATCAACTGCCGTCTCGATAGAATAGTCTCTCAACTTGCTCTGGGCCTCGAGACCCATTGAAATCAGGCGCTGAGGACTTCCCGCCAATTCAAGCATCGAATTCGCCAAGGCGTCCACATCCCCTAGCGGAAATATCGAACCAGTCGCCTGCGGAATAACCAGATCGGGTCCGCACCCGACTCGATCACTCACTATACATGGTCGGGCGCAAGCCATAGCCTCGTTTACCACCACACCCCAAGTTTCTCCTCCATCTGAGGGAAGCACAAGCGCGTCGGATGCAACATACGCTTTAGTGATTTGTGACTGGTTCAAGAATCCCGTAAAGCGAATCGGAACCCTCCGCTCTCGCACGAGTTCCTCACACCGAGCCCGAAGAGGACCATCTCCCACCATCAGACCCTCGATACGGGGATTCCGTTGCACGGCCCGTTCAATCGCACATACGAAATCCATAGGCCGCTTCTTAGGAATGAACTTTCCCGAGAACATGAACACGATCGCATTGTCGTCCAGATTCTTTTCTTTTCGTACTTCGCTGCGCCGCGGCTCGAGAGCCTCTGCATCAATCTGGAATCTTTTATTATCTATGGCGTGCGGCACCAAGAAAATGCGCTCCGGGCGGGCGCCATAGTGCAGAAAGTACTCCCGAGACCACTGGCCGGCAGCCAGACAGGCATCAAACCGCGGAATGAAACGTCGATACGTGAAAGATTTGACAGCTCGCTTCGTGATGCCTCGCGGCGTGTGCAAGTGCGAGTCACCTCGAACCATGACTTTAGCCTTCGATCTCCAGCAGGCCCAGATTGCCTGCCACGCGCTCTTGTAATGCCAACCGTTCACTAACATGGCATCGTATTCGCGCCGTCGAATGATCGCCTTAATCTCAGGCGTATCGAATCCGCTAAATCTCCCGTGACCGGGTGAATCGGCGACATTCTTCAGGAAGGTATAAGGGTATCCTGCGAGCAAGGGCACGTCCCAATCGAATTCCACGCCGAAGCCAGCGCCAGCCTGTTCCCGAGGCGTCGCCCGGTGGCAGTAATACACGTGAATGTCCAAGCCCGGACGGGAAGCCATGGCCCGAAACCATGCCGAGTGATACTGGATGGGGTGGGTGCTCATGACAGCCAATTTTGTTCTCTCTGGAGACACAGCGCTAATGGTATCAGCAGGCCGGTAGCTCCATCCAAATCTGGGAGCGCTCTTTTAAGGCAGCACCAGACATCCTGGTTCACATTTCCTTGAGGAGCGCCTTGCGAGACCAAGAATTGGGCCAACTGAGATCTTCCGACGAACCAGACTACAGAAATCCTGCTGTCGCTTCTGTAACAGCCCGACGGTAGCGCTCCCAAGTGCACAACTCCGCTTGTTGGCGGGCCGCGCGGCCCATCGCGGGCAGACGGTCCCGATTCTGGTCGAACCATCGCAAAGCGTCCACCAGGGTATCCAGATTTCCGACCGGCAACACTCGTCCGGAAGACTCGGTGAGTACATCGGCGCCGGCGGTGGCGGTGGAAGCAATCGCTGGCAGGCCGCAGGCCATCGCTTCGAGCAGCACCAGCCCAAATCCTTCGAAGAAGGAGGGGAACACGAACACGTCCGCCCGGCGATAATGATCACGGAGCGCCTCTGAAGAACATGCGTGCACATAAGCGACTCCACGCGGCAGCGAGACCCTCTTGCTATCGTTTAAGTACCATGACCCCACAAGCTGGAGTTCCGCAGACCGAAGTGCAGCCTTCTCCCACGCTTGCAGCAGGCTCGGAATGCCTTTGCGTAGCGAGATCTGTCCGGCATAAATGAAGCGCAGCACTTCTGATCTTTCATTCCGCGCGCCTGGTCTCCAGAATTCCAGGTCGACGCCGTAAGGCGCCAATGCAAGAGCTTTTTTCGGGTAAAACGCCCGAACGGTATCCGCAACGAAACTGCTCGGCACTAATACGAGATCAGCGAGTTCCATTTCTTCCTGTTTTTGCTGAGGACGCACGTAGCGGCTGGACGGGAGCCCCCCAGCGGGCAGCCAGTCTACGAACTTCTGCGCGAGCTCCGCCTGTGTATGCTCCCATGCGGGATAGTAGCCGATCGGCATGTCATAGAAGCATGCCTTTCCCAGACGCCTGGCCTCTTGAAATTGCCACAGGGAACAATCCTCGTAGCTGTGAACCGCGCACACGCTGACACGCCGGCATTCTTTGCGCATGGTGCGCATGAGCCAGTCGTTGGCTTCATAGGAGAGTGACTCATCGCCGTGTCCGAATCCACGTGTGATCAGGCGGCGCATCTCCCCTAGACGGCCCTGAATCATGGGTGCGCCTGCAAGAGCTGGGAAATCCCTACGCCCAAAACGACGCGCCATCGTCCGCATCGGACCGATTGAATCGAGCAGCTGCAGCGTTATTGGAGACGGGATCCAAGGGACGCAAAATGCTTCTAACCGATGCGCCTCAAAGTGTGCGAGCGCGGCATGGTGCGAATTCGGGTTGCCGCTCGGATGACCGAATAGAATGGTCATGAGACCACCGATAGTGACATATAATTTGACGTGGAGAACGCGGTCGGCCAGCTCAAAGGCATGCCTCGAATAAGTCCACGTGACGGCGTGCCATGGCCGGCGCCAAATACGGGGTGATACTGGTGAGCCGGTCGAAAATCTGCCGCGTGACTACTTCACGCACGAAGGTCTCCAATTCGCCCGTTGCCTCCTCTAGAGGCATGTCGTCGTTCCGCCCGATCCAAAGAGCATGCCCTAGCTTCGAGATGTTCTGAAACAGTGAGAAGGCGGGACCTTCGCGATGTAATGTGGCGAGCAACGGCCTGCCCGAAAGTGCATAACTGAAAAGCTTTGATGGCATGTATCCAGCGTCCTCAACGCCGAAAATGAGGGCCCCATCGCTCTGAAGCAGCAGTTCAAGAGAACGCCGGTAAGACAATCGGCCCGGTTCTTCCCGTACCAAATCGCCGATGCCCCACTTTGCAGCAATGTCCGCTAGGCCCCGCGCTTCACCCGGCTGCCATCCCAGCATCGTACCGAACAGTTCTACGCGAATTCCTTCGCATAGACTGCCTGATCGCACTCGCAACCGTGACAGCGCTCGGCTGAACAAAGTAAACGACCTCGCCATTACAGACCCGCCGACGCCGACATAGACGATGCGGTATGGCGGACCGTTCCTCTCAACGCCGGGCGCCAAGCCGGCAGCCGCTTCACAGAGATCCCGCGGCAAAGCCGAAAACGGGATCGCATCACAACGTCCCGGGCCTAGCCAAGCCGGGTGTTTTGCCTCGTGACGGCCTCGCAGAGTATCGATGTAGTTATGCGAAACAGCAACCAATCCCTGTGCCGCCTTAGCGACGTAAGCTTCCAGGTGCTTGGCTAGCCCGTTGCTCACCCGGTGCTTGAGACGGGGCTGGGCCCAGACTGGGTGCGGGGAAGCGACTCTGTACATGGGATCGTGAAGATCCAAAACATATGGCACTCCGAACCGTCGCTGCCAGATGCGCCCAAGGAGAAACAATGGAAAGTGAGCCGTCGAGATATAGATCAAATCGAAATGCTTCTGCTTCAACAACCGCTTGCCCGCCGACCACATCGGTAACAGGGAGCGCCAACCGATGTTCCCAACTCCTACAGTCTGAAACAGGCCCGGCCACATTTGCGGCACACAATGTGCCTGCGAATGCTGCGAGAAAAATCCGGCGCTGTCCTCGTCAACGCATGTTGCAGGTTGATAATCGGTAGACGGGCTCAGGACTTCCACTTCCCAACTCAGCTTAGGCAACTCCCAAGCCAATTGGCGCACCCTCTGCATGTCAGCAATCATGGTTGGAGCATACGAGCTGGTTACGATCAAAACCCGACGCATCAAGGGTGACCTGCGGGCTTAGTGGCTTTGACGCACAGGCTAAAGGGCATACGCGGATTCAAAACAGCGAACCAGACGGCCGGTAATGCGAGCGGCAGCAGAGGCAAGGCGAACCAGTCGCCAAATCGATGACGGACCGCGCGAAGTATTCGGTCGGCGTGATAGACCGCCGGCGTGCCGATTCCGACCACAGATTCAATCTGGAACCCTACGGGCTCGAGCAACTCTCGATACTCGTATTCGGTATAACCCGGTCGCACATGGCCGCCCGATTCTTGCGTGTCCAACACCTCTACCTGATGCCGAGGGTGCAGTCGATGTGGACAGCAAAGGTGCAAGGCACCGCCTGGGCGCAAGATGCGGTAAAACTCCGTGACCACATCCCGATCACGAAGCAAATGCTCCAACACTTCGAAACAAATGACTTCATCGAAGGTCCGAGACTCGCGGGTCAGATCGTAAAGATTGCGTCGTTCGAACCGCAAACGCAACGGGTCTGCCCTCCTGTGCACGATCAAGAACTCCCTTGCCTTCTCCACTTGCTCTTGCTCGTAGTTCATGGCTACAACACGCGCACCGGTTTGATATGCCAGCCAAGAGAAGTAACCGTTACCGCTGCCGGCATCCAGTACGTCCCGAGGTCCCGTCTGCCAGAAACGGCACAGCGAGGCACGATTACGCGTGTGTAGGTCGAGGCCGGGGTAAAGAAGATCCCGGATACGATAGCGAATGGCAGTGAGAAGCATCTCGATCAGGCCAAAAGGCAAACTCAGCCGAGTGGGACCGCCCAGATTTCGGCAGACTGCGGCCACGATCCGCCTCCGATGGCTTGGGCCCGGTTCCGTCGAATTGCAAACAATTGGTAGCGTTGCGCCCGGAAAAACTCACTAATGAGCTCCGGCGTTCCGCCACCTCGAGAGCCGGACTTGCGATCGTATTCGAATATGATATGTGGTCGGAACTTGGCGATCGTCTCCTCACCACCTCGAAATACCCGCCATTCGAACCCTTCGACGTCGATCTTAATTAGGTCTAAGCGTTCGATCCCCGATGCGCTGGTAATCGCGTCCAGGCGACGAGCCTCCACCTGGATGGTGCCACCAGGGAGTGCTGGGCCAGGCTCGACGACATGGCCATTTCCCGAATTCGGATCATTCAAAGCTGGCGCGCAGAATTCCATCATTCCTTCCGTGTCCGCCACGACATACGGCATAACATCCACCTGCCTGAAACCGTTGACGCAAAGATGATCATACAGCCGCTGCCGCAAAAACGGGTTGGCTTCCACCGCAAGCACGCGCCCGCTCGCGCCGACGAGCGAGGCCATGAGCAGCGTATGCCACCCAACGTTCGCACCAATGTCGAGTGCAACGCCTCCCAACGGCAAGACCTTCCGGAATATCCTTCGGACCCCCGGCTCGTAGGTGCCAAAAAAAAAGACGTGCCAGTCGACCAGTACCCCGGGTCGGGCGAGGAAAATAAGCCCGTCCCGCACTAAACGCAATTCTGGAAGATCGCCGCATTTTTCTGGCGAGGCGAACCGTCTCACAATGCGTTCAAAGCCTCTTGGCTTGCCGAAGTGGTTGCCCAGCCACGCGAGAAGTTGGACAGAGTTTACCATTGCCTCTGCTCCTGTGTGGTGGGCGAGCCCAAAGCACGTTTGATTGACTCCAAGAGACCTTTCTCCTGACGTTCCCAGCAGAATGTTTCTTCTGCCGCGGCGAGGGCGGCGCTCTTAGCCTTCCTTAGGGCGTCGGCCGATCCAAGAAGTGTGTTAAGGCGCGCTGCCAAAGCGGGAGCGTCGCCGGATGGATAAAGGAATACGCCACCCGATGCTTGCGTCGCTACTTCCCGTTGCCCGGCCGTGTCGCTAGCCACAACGGCAAGTCCAGCGAGCAGATAGTACAGAATCTTATTTGTAACCGTCAGATCTCGACTGCGAATAAGAGGTGTCTCTCCGGCAAAGCCGATATCGTGCTCAGCGATCCTTGACAAGAGTTCTGCATTGGACACCAGCGGGTGAACTCTAATCCGCCCCCGCCAACCCTCCGGCAAGTGATGTTCGATCCAGCTCTCGAATCCGCTTACAGCCTTCCCACGTAGATGGATCTCAGCATCGTGCTTGAGTAGAGGTAAGGCAGAGATAAGATCTTCCAGTCCTCGGCCGTAGCCGAGCGTCTGCGAGAACCAATGGATGGACGGGAGATTCCGGTCCTTTCGGTCGTTGGATAAACCGTCGATGGTCGCTCGATCGGACCACGGAAACGCATTGTAGACAACGGTTGGTTGTGGGCATCCGAATTCCCGGGCCAAGGCTTCACTCATGGCGCGGGAGGGACAGGTGGCATACCGGCCTAAAGTCAGAAGCTTGCGCTCGAGTCTGCGAAGCAGACGGACGGGCCGGTGTTTCCTTGCAGTTGGCGGCAAGTCTTCCGAAAACCAATCCTCCACATCGATGCCTACCGGCCAGCCTCGATGCAGAAGATCCGTGGCCACCGCAATCGCCGCCTCTGAGTGGGCGATATGCAGACTTGCTGGCTGACGGGACGCAGCGCGAAGAGCGCCATACGCATAGCCCAGTTGGCCTCGGTTTTCGAAACCCGAAAGTCGGTGCACGAATGATCCCATCTTGGCGCTCACGCGTAAGCTCAGCCGCCGCCGCACGCTTTCAGTGCCGTCTATCGCTGGTTGGAAGCTGAACGGAAGCGATCTCTGCATTTGTTGGTCGCGCGTTTTGAGCGCTCTTTCGAACCAGGCTCCAATAACTGTCACCGTGTAACCCGCATTTGCAAGCGCTGTGCCTTCCTTGATCACTCGCGGATTGTTGCATAAGTGATTGCCAGTCAAGATAAGGATACTAGTATCCATTGTTCACGAAATTGTGCTCTAGACCGCTATCAGGCGATCTTGCGTAACCACAAGGACTTTGCGACTCCTTCGGGGTGGTAATGAAAATTGTCCGAAAATCTCGGCAATGTTCTCTGAAGGTAGTGGCCGGGCCACAATACCTCGAATTGATTGGATCCCTGTAGCATTGCCTGCACGAGGTACTGTTCCGTCCAATTCACATTCAATGTGTTCTGAATGATCCATTCCCGAGGATACTCGAAAGGCAGGAATATGTCGTGGATGTGAATTACAACACCAGTGTTCAGTTGTGGCACAACGTTTAGAAATAAGCTCACTACGTCGTTTCCCGGACGAATCTCGTGGCTGGAATCGATGAATAGGATGTCGTTGGGCTGCAGCGATTCCTGCAATTCGGCTGGAAGCACCTCTTCCAGCCTCCGGCAAATCACTTCATCTGCAACCGATCCTACGTCCCTGCGAGGAGAAGGATCAATGGACACCAACTTCGTGTCCAAGCTTCCGTCTGTGATCGCTTCTCGAAAAAGGTGGGTGCTATTTCCAGAGCCAACCTCAATAATGCGCTTGGGATGTAATAGGCGTATGAAAGCGTAGGCAACTTCGGCGTCCGGGGACGTAAAGTAATCGTTCGAAAACGAATACATCTCGCCTTCTCCGGCTTTCGCAAATCGACCGGTCCGGTCTCGATACCTTTCGAGTGCCTCAAGCAGAGGATTGGGATCGCACCGAGCGATTTGCGGGAGAACAGGTAAGACTTGCTGGCGGAAATGCCCGGCTTGTTCCAAATTGAGCAGCCGGTCCATCTCAGCTCGCTCGGCGGTTCGGGTCTCAATCCGCAGGTTGGCCAGAGCCAGCCACTTATTTAACCAATGCTTGACCTTGGAAGTAAGGGCCATGATTTCTAATTACTGCACCAGACAAGTTGTGGCCGCGCTTGGTCGCAATCGCTTTCGCAGGCGGGCGAGAGGTTGTTCCACGAGTTTATACGATGCCGTTGCACAGCAGGACGTGGTGGCAATGTTTATTGGGAAGGTTTGCAGTAGGCTCATACCATTCATATTTAGGAACAACTGTTGCCACAAGTAGAGTGAGTAGCTGATTCGGCCAACTGCGACCACAGCGCGGTTATTAAGAAAACACCCGCCGATCGTTTTTGGAAATTCCGTATATCGTGCGATGCCAATAACATACGCACAGGTTAAGCATCGTCTCGGTCACCAGGAAGTGAATTCTTGGATGATTTCGGTGATCAATAAGCGGAATAATGACTACGACCAGACCTCCTGCCCGCGCTGAAAGAGCCGTCCAGAATAACTCTTGGCGACGTAGCCAAGGCATTGCACCAGCGAGCACACAGCCGCATGCGATGGAGTCGGAGAAAACTCCCGAAAAACGGACACCTAGATCGTGGTTCACTTGGTACACCGCCAGTGCGGCCAAAGGGGAACAGACTGCCAAGATTGCAGCAACCGCCAGAGCGCGCGCCTTGCCCGCGAACCTTACTGCGGCCGGCCATAGTAGGTAAAACTGCTCCTCCGCGGAGAGGGACCAAAGATGACCTGTCACCCAGGTACCCGCCCAACTGGGGACAAAGTTCATCGTATAAGTGGCGGCGAAAAGTAAATTGTATTTTGGCAATCCAAGCATCCCCGTCCAAAGGCCAATCGTGAGGACGAAAAGAAAAAGATAAAAAGGAGGGAAGATACGAATCGTTCGCCTGGCGTAGAACAGCTTCAGAGAGATTTTCCCTGTGTTTCGCTCCTCATCCAAAATAAGGGTCGTGATGAGGTAACCAGAGATAACGAAGAATATCTGGACGCCCAATGATGCATGTTCTGTTACGAAGGGAGGGATCCAACCAGGGAAACCTCGCGTTCCTCGGGCGTGACCAAGCATGACGAGAAGTATCGAGACCCCGCGCAGCCCATCGAGGGAGGGGATATTCCTAGTGTTGTTAGGAACCGGCGCCAGTGTCATTGGCGCTATTCGAAAAACGAGAGAAACTGCGCGGCACAGCTTCTGAGTGTCAAGTTCTCCATAACAAAGTCTCTGGGACTATAAGCCGACGCATCTATCTTCCCCATAAATATAGAGAGCTTCTCCCCAAGATCCTCAAGCCCCCCGAACCGTTCTCCGCATCTCTCATCAAAATAAGGCACGCTTGTCGCCGCGATGTGCGGCTGTCCCCAGGCAAACCGGTTGGGATCGAGGCACTGTCCCTGATCCCACGCAAGTACAGGCACACCGCTCGATAGGCATTCCTGGTATGCCAACCCTTGGCTTTCGTGCTCGCACAAGAAAATCATGCCCTTGCTTCGCCCCAGTAGATCACGATACTCCCGCTCGGTGTAGCTTCCATAGATTACGCTGTTCACCTGCAAACTCCTTCGTCGTGCGAAATCGTTGATCACAGCCAAGAGCGGAGGTTTGACCACCTCGCGATTCCACATCACTTTGTCGTAGATGAGAAGGTCGATGTCTTTGTGATTGTCAGGGTTGGGCAGCCAGGTGTCGGTGTCAATGCCCACCGGCCAGATCCCGCACCGATCACCGAAATATGGCCGGTAAACGTCGTTCGCCCATGCTGAATGCTGCAAATAGCGCTTTACCGGATAATCCTCACATAACGTCGGCCACTCGCTGGGATGGGTCATCAGCCCAATTCCCGCCACGACGGGGTTTGGTTTGTCGTATCCCTGAAGCGAATAGCGGCCTCGACCGAGTACTCCCACCCGATCCCCCGCCTTCAGTTTTTCGAAGGGAAGATTGACATGATACTCGATAGGCAGATGATCCAACCCCAGACAAAGATTGTGGAAGACCTTATCTACCCCACCCATCCGTGGTTTGCCCCGGGCGATCCTCCGGACGAGAGGCCGAACCCAGTGGTCTCCCCATATCCAGCGATCCCTCTCTGGCGTTTGCCGATAGTAAAGGCAGATTCTACTCATGAACAACGTTGGCGAAACGGTGGGTTTTCGACGGCGAGTAGCGGTCTCTCCACTGGAGCGCCGGTCTCTCGATGAAGTGGTACGAGAGCCAGGCACAGAGCAAAGCCGCGGGTAGCCACAGCCAACCCAAACGAAAATCTCTTGCCCAAGGCAGGTGCCAAAGATACAGCGAATAGCTCAACCGACCGAGGCTCACCACAGGCGTAGCATTTAGCCAGGCCGGCGGTCTTGCGATGACGGCCAGCATCGCAATTGCAATGGAGACATTAAGCAGCGGAATGCCTATGAGGGACGCAACGTTAGGATGGCGTGAGTAGTGATTTGCAGCTGGCAGTAATAGTAACGGCACCACAAGCAGGCCGGATAACGGAATGGAGGACGGCCAAAGTCGCAGGATCGCCTTCTCAATCGGCTCCTGATAAATCGAAGCGAGACACCCGATCGCGAGGGAATCGGCTACAGTATCGAACCTATATTCGCCATAAGCTGTTGTTCGGGCAATAAGGGCGATCAGGATCAGGATCGTTGGGAAAATTCCAGCTTTGCGCAATCCGCAAAGCAGGAGGCCCGCCAGCCACAACAGATAGAACTGTTCCTCCACAGACAGCGACCATGTGTGGTGCAGCGGCCATCCCCATACAGGAATGTAGTCTGACAGATATGCGGCACACGAAAAAATCCTGGACGGATTGTCATCGCCAATCCGAACGACCCCGATTACGTATCCTGCACCTATTGCGATGAGGAATGCATACATCGCAGGAAAAATCCTCAGCGTCCTGCGCCAATAGAAAGTGCGAAGCGAAAGTGTGCCCGTTTGGCGAAGTTCTCTCAACAGCAGCGAAGTGATGAGAAAACCAGAGAGAACGAAGAATACCTTCACACCCGTGTAGGCCAGAACAGCTATATAGGTCGACGGCCTCGGGGGAATCCACGCGGCTCCGCGCTGGACAGCGTGAGCCGCAATCACCAAGGTGATGGCGACTGCTCGAAGTCCGTCGAGGCTGGGTAAACGGTCCGCCACCGGCTAGTGTAATCGCGAAGGAAAGCGATTTCGATCGATTGTAATCTACGCTGCTGACTCATGAGATAATCATTCCCCCCATGACCCAAAAAATGGCACCTTTACCGACGCGGATCTTGCGGAGAACACTCCGGCCAGTCTCCGAGAGACTGTCGCGACTTGGATTTCTCTGGCTTCGCGAACATCGCGAGTATCTTTCGCGTCAATGGCTGTTCGATACGGTAGCTGGATTCGTAGACGACTGCCGCGTCAGTGGCGAATATCTTGAATTCGGCTGTAGTAGTGGCTCCTCTCTAATCGATATGTTTAAGTCGATTAAACGCTATCCACGCCTAACCAATATGCGCTACTTTATCTTCGATTCCTTTGAGGGGCTACCGACACCCGTCGGAATAGATGCGGACGAATCTCAACGATACGATACGGGAGAGTATGCTTGCGATCTCGACCAGTTCAAACGCAACGTGGAGCGTGGTGGCGTTGATCTTCGGAAGGTCCACTGCATCGCAGGCTGGTACGAAAAAACGCTGATCTCCACCCTTAAACAGGAACTGAGCATCCAAAAGGCATCGATCATCCTAATCGATTGCGACTTATATGAGTCAACTGTCCCGGTTCTTAATTTCATCGTTGACTACGTCCAAACCGGTACGGTTCTCATCTTTGACGACTGGTATTCGTATAAGGGAAGACTGGACCGCGGAGAAGCAAAGGCTTTCGCCGAATGGCTGCAGGCGAATCCGCGCATCAAAGCCAATGAGTATCACAAGTGTGGGCGCACAATGATGTCCTTCATCCTCCAAGTCGATTGACAACGTGCCCGACTAGGCGTTCTGACCTAGCTTTTGGGCGTCGATATGGTTTCCACTCGCCGATGAGTTCGCACCGCGCATGAATAATACGTCGGTTTGCTTCACAGGTTTCCCCGTTGGCGTATTGATTCCGAAAGCCCCCATGAATAATCCAAACCGCGCCAAATGGGCGACGAGGTCATGAAAAGAACATTGTCCCTCGTAATATTCGATGAAGCTGACTTCGGTGATCACGGCCTTCGCTGATGTCAGACAATCCGGTGCACCCCGCAACGCTTCGAGTTCGAAGCCCTGTATGTCGAGCTTAATTAAGTCGGGCCAGGGAATCTGCTTCTCTCGACGATAATCATCCAGCCGAAACACCTGCAGCGGAAACTGTTGCGCCTCACGTACGCCGAACTGCAACCGACTGGCATCATTGGGCCTCAGCAGGCTCGAAGCATCAGAGACATCCGCCACATGAAATGTCTCCGTGGCATTGTCACTTCCGACCGCAATGGGGTGCAAAGTTACATCCGTGCTGCCCGTTAAGTTCCGGAGAAATTCGGCCTGATGCTTTGGCAAAGGCTCGAACGCTTCAATCCGAGCATTGGGAATCAGTGCCTTCGCTAACAGACTCCACGTTCCGACATTCGCACCGATATCGTAGATCACTTTAATTCCCGCTTGACCGGCAAGTTCCACCAGCTCCAACGTGTCGATATGCCCCAGAGCGAGATCCTTTGCCTGTGTGCCTTTGAGCGCGGCGAGCCTTCTTCGTCTCACTGATTCGATCGCCAGGCGCTCGCAAAGCAATCTGAGGTTATACAGCAGCGCTAATCTCATGATGGCTCAGAACCCAAAGCGCGCGCCAATACACGCAATGCTCCGCGCGACGCTGAAATCGGAAAGAGCCCTGCGCTGGGCTCGCTCCCGCATGGAAATGCGGCGCTCGGGATCTACGCGCAGTTCGCTGAGCTTGCTAGTTAACTCTTCGGCCGTCCGATAGGTCTCGATTTCCTTACCTAATTCGTACATGTGCTCCAGTCCTTCAGTCCATTCGGTCAAATAGCAGGCACCCAGCATCGGAGCCTCGATGTCACGTAAGCGAGAGTAAACCAATGGCCTATGTGGTGATCGATTGGCAGTGGGCACCCGGTTCACGCCGATGGTGACCAGCGCCTCTCGTGTGACCCGAAAATACTCTGCATCCGAAAGGGGCGCACCAATTCTTGACTCCGCGATCGAAGGTGGTCGCAGAGGCCGCACGCGGGACTCAATCTTCGTTAGAAGACCACCCAGCCCGTGCCTTTTTACAAGGTCGACCTGATTCCTCATTAGGGTGGCTGCGGCACGGACTTGCTTCGGCTGGGTCGCAGCGTCTGCCAGCCATCCGTTACCTCTTATGACAAAATCTGCGCCACCCCGCAGCGCCTGACCCAGCAGATTCCGACGCAGGACATCAGAGGAGCCGATGAATGTCGCCGGCTCCGTTTCGAGGCGGGACTCATTTCTTAGACCGCGTGAAATCCAGCACGGCATCGGCGCGTGCACATACGGCAATCCCGCCTCTCGGTACATTGGCAAGGCTTCAAACTCCGGTACCCAGTGCAATGCAAAGGGCGAGTACTCTGCAGGTGGCTTTAGAAACTCGCGCACATTGTCGCAAAAGAAATTTACACACGGAATTCCCATCCTCTGCAATTCTCGGATTGCGGACACTTCTACCTGCTCGGGATAGAAATAACCAACAAATAGATGAATTGGCCGCTGTGCAATCTCTTGGCGTACGAAGTTTTCAACTGTCTCCCACGTCCGCGTCCGCCATGCATCCAAGGCACCGCCCGGTGGATAGGTCATTCCTTCCGCCCAGTCAACATTTGCCACCTCGACGACCTCGTGACCCGCTTCAACTAGGCCCGCAACGAAGTAGTTGCGCCAATGGCTGTAAGCAGGCAACGGCTGCTTCTTGAGACTCTGTAGGCAACTGAGAAGTATGCGCATCACATCAATGATGCAACGAAGCCGGCTGTTCGACGCGAACTGCGTTCGAACGCCTCAATAGCCAGATTCCTGGCAGTTGCTGGGGCGGAAGAAAACCAAAAGGCTCGGTTAACAAGCGCAGATCATCCGAGCTGAAACCGTCATGACACTCAATACATACCGAGTCGACCAACTCAAGCCACTTTGCATTTTCGGAGAGAAGGATTCTCTCATGGCCTTCAATGTCGATTTTAAGCAAACTGATCCGATCCCATTTCAGCATGTCAAGAAGGGTCGGAACCGAAACTGCCGGAACCTCTATGTACTGTTTCCCGAATGACTCGGGTTCAGCCACTCGATGCCCATAATCCTTTCGAGCAATTTCCATGACCAACCGGCCATCCGTAGGATTAACTGCCCCAGAAACTATCGTCGCTCTCACGGCGTTTAGTTGGAGGTTTTCACGCAGCATCCTTAGATTTCCAGGTATTGGTTCAACACAGGCCAACTCGGCATTTGGAAAGCACCGATGGAAATAGATCGTCGTCATGCCTATATTCGCACCCAAGTCGAGGATAGTCGTTGGCGCACAGGGGAACACAAAGTGATAGTACTGGTGCTCGAACACCTCTCCATGAATAAAAGCGTCCGCACCTTGGTTGGTTCTCATGCGAAGACGCAATCTCCCGATTGGGTCAGGATAATGAAACCCAATCACCCATTCGGGCCGCCGGACAAATACAGGTAGCCGATCCGAGTACACAAGCAGAAGCCGAGCAAAAAATGCGAGCAGCCCGCTGCGATAACGCCATGAGCTCGCGATATTACGCTTTAGCCAACTTATATCCATGCTAACTCAAAGAAATCCATTCAGAAGCCGTTTCTGATGTTCGTTATGGGTTAACTAAAGCCGGACTGCGTTCGACGATCTTGGAAAACGATCCACGGTCAACGATTCTCCCAGCGCGCATGAGATAAACAATGTCGCAATTCTCTACCGTACTTAGCCGGTGAGCAATGACGATCACCGTTTTGGATAGGCCAAGACCCAAGATCGAATCAACGATTTGCCGTTCCGTCTCGTTATCAAGAGCAGAGGTAGCTTCGTCAAGAATCAAGAGCTCAGGCTCATGATAAAGAGCTCGCGCAATGCCAATTCTCTGGCGCTCGCCGCCCGAGAGACGTATACCGCGATCGCCGACTATCGTTTCCATGCCATCGCGCTGTGTGTGGATCACCGCATCGAGGCCGGCCAGGTGGATGGCGCGCTCTACCGCTCCGATATCAATTTCATTATCCGGAATCCCAAACGCTACGTTGCGCACAATCGTATCGTCCCGCAGGTATATGCTTTGGGGGATGTAGCCAATCCGCCTGCGCCAGGCGGCAAGATTCTCCAGGATATCGTGATTATCCACGGTGATTCTGCCGTCAAATTCCGGAAAAAGTCCAAGGATCAGGTCGACTAGCGTGGTCTTCCCGGAGCCGGACTGCCCAATTAGCCCGACAGTCTGTCCTTTCCGAATGATTAGATCGATGTCGGACAAACTAAAATGAGGGTTCGTGGGATAGACGAAAGACTTGATTGAAACGGAGAGCGACTCTTGGAGCGGCAGACTCGAAAGAAGCGGTGGGGTCTTTGCCACACTGGCGTCCGCTTCGTCAACCTCCGACAATCCCGCAGCAATAACATCCAGCGACGGACGATAAAAGCTTATTGCGTTCCAAGCCTGTAGTATGCGTGTGGCACTCGGCACGATGCGAACCGTGGCGATTGAAAACACCGCAAGAACTGCAAATAGATTTGGCCCGAACGTCCCGCCCAACATAGCAAACATCGCGAAAATTACTAATCCCGCGACGGCTCCTGTTTCCAACGCGACGCGTGGAAATTGGGCAAGGACGTTATAGTGTTGCTGCGCCCGGCTGTACTGTTCCACTTCCCTAGAGTACGTGTCGACGAAGTAGTCCTGGCATCCGAGAATATTCACTTCTTTCGCAGAACTCAATGATTCGTTCACCGTCTGAATCATCGCCTTCCAGTGCAGTTCATTGGCGTTTGCGTAGTAAACGATGCGCTTCCTTATTATTCGCTTCAGCAAAAACGAAAGCCCGCCTATGAACAGCAGGGCGGACAGGGAGAACACAGGATTCAGATAAATGAGGAATGCCACGAGGCCGACCGCTACGATCACTTCGGAAGCCAGGGACAATGCCGATTGGATAACCGCACAAAGCTGCGAAAGTGAAGTGGTGAGATTGCCGATGAGTATCGACGTATTTGCCGAAAGAAAAAATGCATATGATCGATGCAGGTACCGGGAGAGCAGAGCGCGTCCCAAATCCGCGAATTTCAATCGAGCGAACCTCAATTGAAAATTCGTGACCCAAAGAGTTAAGAAGCCCTTTACACAAAACGTCAGCAGCAGGAACACGCTCATGGCTACCAAAAAGCTACGGTGAGACTCGAAACCCAGTCCTCTATAGACCGCGTCGACATAGTGCATAGTCGAAATCGCAGAGGGATTCTGCAGAATCGCGACATACGGGAAAAGCATTCCAATGCCAAAGACTTCAAGCGAACCGCTGAAAACCATGAGGAACGTAAGCAGAGCTAACGTCGCAAGGTCCCTGCGTGTGATCAGGTGACGCAACTTTGTTCCTATGCGCATGGGACGACCTTCATCGGGTCGATTCCCGAATGCAGGGCACTATTACTCTTTAAGCCAGATAGCTGGAATGACTCGATCAAGCGGATTCTGAGACGAGACTCCCTCAATGCAGGAGAGGCATAGAGCGGCATCGGGTGGAAACAAGCGCCCGGAGCACGAAAACCGTCCCCGGACACGCTACCGCCCCGTGGCCCACAGTCCCAGATTTTGGGAACGACCACTTACCTCCTTTTATCGAGCAAACAGATCTTAGCTTACAAACGCTCGTCGCCATCTAACCTTAGAACAACGCCGCAACAGCATCTGTATCGATGACCACTGAGATGGCGCGCTGAAGCAACGTAACAGAAACGACGATATGGTACTCATCCTTGGCCCGCAGGAAAATTCCTTCGGCTCCCACGAGTGGACCGGAGCGCAGCCGGATCCGCTGGCCGGATCTCAAGAAAAGCCACGGTTGAACAGGGAGTCCTGACATCGCGACAGTTCGGACCGAGGCGATCTCGCTGTCATCCACTGGTTCTGACTTTCTCCCTGACCCAACAACTCCGACAATACCTGGAGTCGTTAGAATCGGCAGCCGGTGGTTGGGGTCAAAGTGGCAAAGACGTAACCCAGGAAACAGAGCCACATCAATTTCGGCGATCCGGTCAACCCGCTTCCGCCTCGTCCGATAAAAGGGCGAGAAAACTCTGTATCCCTTACTTCGCAGGCCCTTTTCGACAACCTTTTCATGACGCGATCGAACGTGCAAAGCATAGCAGCGGCCGGAACTAGCATCGAGCTGAGAAGGGGCCGAGTTCAGTTTGACATTGTCAGGAAAATAAACCTCCGCCGCCCCTTCCACACAACCTCTTCCGCGTACTAGCACAGTACCAGACCGCTCTACGCTCCAATTCCAGAGCCGACCCGTCGAAGCATTGTACCTCAGTTATGACGGCCCGTATTTCCCACCCACAGGCAACGCTCGACCATGGTTTTTTATCGGCCGCCTGGAGATCTGTCGCCGCATGCGTGGGGCCTTGCTCTTCAGTCGGTTCGATCCTTTCACTGATCAAGTCTTCAGCTTAGAGTATTCGCTGCTGGCTGCTTTCTACTTTTTGTTCTTGATAAGCGTGTTGATCAATCGCCGGTTCGAGACGATATTTTCCGCGCGAGCCCTCCGTTACCTGGGGACTATAGCCTATGGACGCCGATCCACAGAAGTCGCTTCATGCGGCTCAATGAAGCTGAGGTTGAACCCAAACCGGGCGCGATTGTCGTTGTGGATGACGTGCTGGCCACAGGTTCACATTTTCGCGCAGCAAAGATGGTCGTGCGCGAAAGATGGCCTAGGATGCGAGTAATTGGACTGTTCTTGGCTCGAGTGTGCTTGCACGGGTATGCCGCGAAAACAGTCGATGGTCGAGCCTCCAGCTAGGTCCCACAGGCCAAAGTTGGATGGTTCAGTGTCTTAGCTAGAGCGATGTACAAGTGCATGGCAGGCTGCACACTGCGTGATCAGGTTTTCTTCTGAATCATCGCCAGAGTGACTGCGAAACTGTTGATGATGGACCTCCAGGTTCGACATCGTGCCGCACGATTGACACCGCCAGCCATCGCGACGCAGCACCTGCTGCCGCAGATTCTCGTACGACGCCGGATCCAGCCGCCAGGGTCCGGGTTTCGGGAAAATTGAACTCATGAGGCCTTCTCGATCAAGCCTCCAAGAAATGCCTGCCGTTGCTCTTCGGGTAGAAACTTGAAGAATCTCGTCATCGAGAACAGCAGCATCTCCGGATCTCCGTGGTCGAGGTTGGCTCCAGCTAGGAAATCCGCGCAGATCATTTCCAGACAGTAGCCGCGGGACCGGTCACTTCCCAGCATCAGAGCCGCCGTCTCGATTGCGCGGTCGATGACCGGCATCTGGCTCTGGTACAGTTTGAAATAGACAATCTCCCACGGTTCCGTTTCCTTTCCCGTCAGTTCCCTCTCGACAGCCTGCTTGAACTCCTCTTTCGGCATCTGGCTGGCTTTGTGCAACCAGGTTGCACAATCGAAGTGCTGCCGGTCCCTCCGGGCCAGCTTGGCCAGCTCCAATCCTTTCGTCCAGCCCACTTCCTTCAGCTGCTTTCTTGCCTGCGGTGGCAGGTGTTCATGGATCGACATCAGGTAGTAGGCTTTCCGGCGGGATGCCGGAAACCGCCTTTCCAAGAACTCGTCGAACGACTTCAAGCGCTCCAGCCGCCAGTACTGTCCTGCCCGCACCTCGCAGAGATAGCCTCCAAGCTCGACGAACTTGGTGTCGCGCTCGGTTTCTTTCTGCTGCTCCCATACGAGTATCTCGTCAATCTTGCCCAGTACAAATTGGGCACGGCGGCGCTTGAACTTCGGCGGCATGGGCAGATCGCTAGTAACTAAGCTCGTCAAGCCAATCAAGACTCTCTGCTCCTGGACGCCGCACCAAGCGGGCGTCAGCCATTTTCTGCTTTCCCAAACACAGTCCAACATACGGACAGGTATTGCATGGGTTCTGCGGAAAACGGATGCCACTGTGCGGTAGGAATTCCGCGGACTCGATTCTTCCGATCGTGTTCTCGACTAAGCGTCCGAATTCCTCACACTGCTCGTCAGTGATGGTGGTGCGGAGGTACTGAACCTCGACCAGCCGCTTGCGGACAAACACGATCTGGGCGACGTCGGCGATTCCCGTCATCCACGAGTAGCAGACGAGTTGAGGATCGAGAGAAAGTAGGCCGTCTGGCTCGTCCGGGTAACGGCTCGAAGAGGTTTTCCATTCAAGCAGGCAACGCGCGCCGTCGAGTCGGCCAATGGCATCGATGTAGGCGACAAAGTCGTTCTTTCCGCTTACGGGTCTGGTGAACTTGATCTGCAGATTCCGTCGAGGCTGGGGGACCTCGATCCGATTGTCCTGGCAGAACCTGGTCAAGAGCATGATACCCTGCCGAAGCATGCGATCCCAGGAGTCTCTGTTGGAATAGTGGAGCCCCTGGATCTGACATTCAGACCACTTGGCGAACAGGACTGCTCCCGGATCTTCACGCCGAAAGACGGCACCCAGAGCCTGCTCGAAGGCGCGGCCGAAGAGCATCGCTGCGCGGGTGTCTTTTTCCTTCCAGCCATCCAGATAACGGTGGCGATACCGCCGCGGGCAGGTGAGATATTGACTGATCTGCGTGTAGCTGTAGTTCATTTCAGGCCACCTGCGGGTCGTCCAGATTTGCGGGGGAAAGTTCTTTCCAACGGCCGGAGTGAGCAAAGCCGTCGAGTCGGATCAGGGAAGAACCGTTTAGAACGATGTGGCTGATCTTGACCACACCCTTCAGACCGACAAGCTGAGTCTCGTCCACCTCATCGCGCTCCAGGAACTCGGCGTCATAACCAAAGTCGCGCAGGAACCAGTTCAGCTTCCAAAGAGCCTTCGCGCCGCAATAGAGTCGGCTGGAAATGACGTGCCCAGCAAATCTGCTGGGCTCGAGAATTGTCAGCGCGAGCGCGTAGTAAGGTTTTTGTCCATGTCGATGAAACTTGACTCGCTGCACCGCAACGAGAAAGATCCCGTCGGGGAATTGGTCGGCAGCACCACGATCGGCGGCGTGCAAGCCGGTGATCTGGCGTTTCATGCGGCACCTTCTTTCTGGCCTGGATAGCTGTTGAGTTGGCAAAGCAAGGCATTTCGGTCTTTTTCGGCCCAATTCGCCAGATGCACGATGAAATTCTCTACCTGCTCACGAGTGGCTTCGCGAAGAGCCTTGACGCCGCAGAAATCCGTTGCGTAAGCCTTCACCAGGCTGGGATCAAGTTGATGTTGACGAATGATCTGGCAAAGGCGGTCACGGACCTTCGCGTGACCATTGTTCGCGTTGGCAGCTTGCGGAGGAAGCCGCTTCGACTCTCGGGAAGATTGCGGTGGGTCGGCGAAAGATCCGATTTCCTCGACCGAGCAGATACCGATGCCGTAGGCCTTCCGAAGAGCACGGTTGACTGCACGGGTTTCCGCGACTCGCATTTCGGCCCCGTGAACCAGGAACGAGACATTGGACGGGTCGGCATCTCCGTATCCGACGAAGCCTTTGCATTCTGGAGAGGTGTACACGGTTGCTCTGAAGGCGTAGCGCAACGCTGATGTTTCGCAGAATTCTGCTGCCGGCTCGATCTGAATGCCATGACATAGATTCCGGGTCGCTATTTTCAGTAATCCGGTATGAGTGATGTACCAACGCCCTTCGATGAGTAGCAAATCGCCCGACGCGATGGACAAGCGATGTCTCTTCAATGTCTCTAACAGCGTCAAGAGCACAAGGGAAGGGAGTTTGCCCCACACCGATCTGGCTAGGCTGATTTCCTTTCGGAACCTCTTTGCTATTGGCATTGCTTTGCTCCTGTTCTATTCTTGCCGCTAAGCATAATGCTTAGCGCTATGCACTGTCAAGAGGTAAACTTGATTTTTCCGCAGTAGCCGGGATAAGGTTCAAAGCAAGATGGCCAAAGGCAAAGAGAAGAATCCTCACGCGGTGAACCTGGGTCAGCTAGGGGGGAGAGCCAGAAGTCGCAAGTTGACCTCTGAAGAACGCATCGCGATCGCTCGAAGAGCAGCCCGCGCTCGATGGGCAAAGGTCAAGCGGAAAACCGACAAGACTACTGATTAGGATAAAACTCGAATCTTGCTCCGATAGCGCGTTGAGTGAGGTTTTTTCCGGGACTTCTCCGGGGAACTCGAGATTTCATTCCACTTGTGCGATGTTCGTCCCTTAGTAGTCCGAGGTCTCCAGTAGTACGGGGTCTTCGATTTCCAAACTGTGTCCACCAGGATCGGCACGTGGTTTTTGACGGTTTCAGAGCGGAGCTAAGACTGAGAAACAGTTTATCTCGGTCGAATTCGACTCTCGGTTATTCGCTTTTCGTAAACTGGTAAGTTGTGGGATGAAAATCCGAGAGAAGATGGTAAAATCCGCCTATTCTTAGACAACGTCGGTTCGCAGAGGGTGACGATAAATGCCGCTGGCGGGATTTCTGGGGTCCAATTGATGGAATTGCAGTCAAAACGCAACAACTCCCACGAGTCGGAAGCATTAGAACCGATCGAAGTGCCAGTGATTAAGAATCATCAATACCCCTTTCTGGCTGAGGAAGTAAACCCGCTTCTGCAGTACTGGCGAATTCTAAGGAAACGGCAATGGGCTGTCATGGCCACGGTAGCCATAATTTTTGCCCTTGCCGTGTTTGCCACCCTCAAGACCACCCGTCTGTACCAAGCAATATCGAAAGTTGCGATCTTTCCGGAAAATCCGAACGTCTTGGGATTCAAGGGCGCCGAGGGCAGTTCCCCTGACTATGATTACGAGGTAACGCTCGAAACCCAAGCCGCGATTCTTCGCAGCGATTCTCTGGCCATGAAAGTGATCGAAGCCACGCGACTTGATCAAAACCCGCAGTTTACGGGTGCAACGCGGCAGCAAGCGGAAGACTCGATTCGAGTTTCGAGCATGGAACCCGATCCGGCAAAAGCAGCTGCCTTGCTAGGCACCTTTCGTGGAGGCTTGACCGTCCAATTAATCCCAAGTTCCCGGCTCGTCCAAATCAGCTATACGCATCCCGACCCTCGCTTGGCAACCGAAATCGTCAATGCGTTGGTAAAAGCATTCATCGAGGAGAACTTCAAGACAAAATACGAATCTGTCACGCAGACTTCAGAGTGGCTTTCGACGGAACTCGCAGATCTTCAGTTGAAGGTCCAGACGTCTGAAGAGAAACTCGTCCGTTACCAGAAAGAGCGCGGTATTCTCGGGGTAGACGAGAAGCAGAACATCGTAACAGCCAAACTGGACGAACTGAACAAGGAGCTAACCGAAGCGCAGACGGATCGCATTCAGAAGGAGTCCAATTACCGGCTCGCTGCGGCTGGAGATCCTGCCGCATTCACTAAGACGTCCCGCGAAGGCGATAGCAGCATGCTGGAAAAGTTGCGTGAAAGGGAGGCTGACCTAGCCATCCAATACGCACAGGCTACCACCCAATTCGGTGTGGCATACCCCAAGGTTGTCGAGCTGAACAATCAGCTCAAACAGTTGCGTAAAGAGATCACAGCCGAAGAAATGAGAATGCAGCAACGGATCCGCGATGAGTATCTAGCCGCGCTTCAGCGGGAGAGTTTGCTGACGACCGCATTCGAACAGCAGAAGCAGCAGGCGAACCAACTCAATGAAAGCGCGATTGAGTACTCGACGCTAAAGCGCGATGCGGAGACGAACCGGCAGCTGTACCAGGATCTTCTGCAACGACTCAAGGAAGCGGGTGTCAGCGCAGGTCTGAGATCGAGCAATATCCGCGTTGTAGACATCGCACGCACTCCCACCCACCCGATCAAACCGAACGTACCCCGAAACCTCGAGCTCGGCCTTCTGCTCGGACTTGCCTGCGGTATCGGACTTGTATTCGTGCTGGAGAGTCTCGACACCAGCATTAGGAATACCGACGAACTGAGCACGATTTCGGCACTGCCCGCGCTCGGGATAATACCCCTGCAGCTTTCAAGTAACGGCACATTGCGGAAACGGCTGAAAACGGTGTCGGCCGAGGTCGAGAAGTCTGAATCGCCTACTCTGATCACGTATGCACGTCCACAGTCAGAGGCAGCGGAGGCATACCGAGCGCTTCGGACATCAATTCTTCTGTCCTCGTTTGGCGCACCGCCGAAAGTAATTCTCGTCACTAGCGCAATGCCGCAAGAGGGAAAGACCACGGTCAGCGCAAATTCAGCTCTGGTATTGGCGCAGCGCGGAAGCCGTGTCTTGCTCGTCGATGCGGATCTTCGGCGCCCTGCTGTGGGAAAGCTGTTTGGCATAAGGTCTCGCGGAGGCCTCAGCACCCTGATCAGTGGATCCGACAAGGTCGAAGATGTGGTGCTCCCTTGCCCCGAGGTTCCGACCTTATGGATTCTGCCAGCCGGTCCAATTCCTCCACAGCCAGCTGAGTTGCTGGGCTCGATCGTGATGAAGGATCTCATCGCTCACTGGCGCGACGCTTACGACCACGTCATTATCGACACGCCCCCTTGCTTATCTGTGACTGACGCAGTGCTATTGTCTCCTGAGGCAGACCGAATCATTCTGGTCGCGCGTTCGGGACAGACGACAAAGGCCGCCCTGCGGCGCGCTTGTGATGTCCTGGCGCAGGTCAACGCGAGGGTTATGGGTATCGTCCTAAACGCGCTCAATCGCCGTTCTGGCGAAGGATACTACTATCAATACGGCTACGGCGGTCGATACGCGAACCACTACTACAATGATGAGTCGGTGGAAGATAAGTCAACGGAAGTAGCCAGCAAAGTTTCTTGATATGACTCGCTGAAATTTGCGTGGCGCCGAGGCGCCGGCTCAGAAGATACCTTCGGCTCTATCGGTGCAGATTCAGATGCGGATGGAATTACGATCCCGACTTCAGAGATTTTCTTTTGCAGTCACTTGCTTCGTGGTTGTAGCACTGTACCTGCAATTCGCCCTGAGAGCGTTTCTCGCGGCCCACTTGGCAGCGACTCCGGACTTACCGAATCTCAACAAAGCCATTCGGTTAGAACCGTCGAACGCTGAATATCGTGAACTGCTCGGCCGAAACCTTGCACTGTCCGGCGCAAGTCTGGACGAAGCGATTTCGGAGTATTGGGCGGCTATACATTTGGATCCTTACGAAGCTCGGTACTGGTTGGATTTGGCGGGGGCTTACCAGGTTGCGGGGCGTACCAGCGAGCAAGGAGAGAGCGTCGAACACGCCGTGGAAGCGGACCCAACAACACCGCACGTTGCCTGGGAGGCGGCAAATTTCTTCCTGGTTCAGGGTGATCAGGAAAGGGCTCTTCGTTATTTTCGGGTTGTTCTCGCAAATGACCCGGAGGCGGTCGACTTAGCTCTCCAGCTCTGCTGGCGTGCAACCGGAGACGCGAATCGGATTCTTGATCAGGCGCTGCCGCGAAGACCGGATCTCTACCTTTCGTTTCTACGTTTGCTTGTCTACAGACAGGAAGTGGCCGCCGCGGAAAATGTCTGGAACCGTCTGATCGCACTAAATCAGGAGTTCTCGACGAAGCTTGCATTTCCTTATTTTCGTCTTCTCATCGCGAAGCAGGAAGTCGCAGCAGCACAAACGGCATGGCAACAACTGGCCGGCGTCGATCACTCCCTTCAGCCCTATCTTCCCTCTCGCGAAAACCTGATCGTAAATGGGGGATTCGAGGAGAACGTGCTGAACGGCGGCTTCGACTGGTGGTACGAATCGAATGCCCATGCGGCACTAGCCATAGACACGAGTGAGTTTTACAACGGAACAAGATCACTCTCCGTCACTTTCGATGGGCTAAACCCAGCCGACGCCGGAATCCTTCAGTTCGTCGTGGTAAAGCCAAACACTGGATACGAGTTCAGTGCCCAATCCAGGACGGAAGACATCCAGAGTGCTAGCGGTCCGCGGTTTTCGATCGTGGACGCCTACACCAATGCCTCCTACGTTCTCACCGATGATTTGCTAGACACCAATCCTTGGCATGAGCAACAGGCACGATTCCAAACCGGCCCGAACACCAATCTAGTATTGTTGAGAATTGTCCGCCAGCCTGGCGTACCCCTGATCCGAGGCAAGCTTTGGATCGACGATCTCAGGCTGGTGGAGAAATAGAAGAAGCATCACGGATCGATGACGTTGAAAATATCATCGTATGCGATTGTCGAAACGCCCGATTCTGTTCATCGGGCGCGCCGGCACGCTCGCGAGCCGGAAATCCTGCAATGGGCCTTTGTTCTCGGCCTGTGCTCCCTTCTAATTTTCGCGGTGTTGGCGTTTGGTGCGGTCGATGAGTGGTCGACTTTCGTCTTCGAGGCCGGTGCGGCAGTTCTCTTCCTGGTTTGGGCGGGAAAGCAGGTCGTTTCGAGGCAAGTGAAGCTATCGAAGAATCCCTTGCATCTCCCAGCACTCCTTTTTTTCGGGCTTATCCTGGCGCAGGTTGCGCTGCGCAGGTCTGCCTACGGTTACGTTACTGAGTACGAAGCGCTACAGTACATCTCCTATGGAATTGTGTTGCTGATTGCAGCGGAATGCGTCAAAGAGGAAGAGGCTCGCAAAATATTCGCCTTCGTGATGATTTTGTTTGGCGCCGGCTACGCCTTCTTTGCGCTCGTCCAAGAGCTGACAGCCAATGGCAAAATTTTCTGGGTCCATAGTCCACACTTTCATAGCGGCTCAATCTACGGGAGTTACGTCAACCACGACCACTACGCCGGCCTGATGGAAATGCTGGTGCCGCTTCCCTTTGTGGCCAGTATGGGGCATCTGCTCAGAGGAGGGCAGCGAGTTTTAGTTGCCTTCTGCGCGGTATTAATGGCCAGTACGATCTTTCTTTCTGGCTCGCGAGGAGGAATGCTTGCTTTCATTCTCGAGATGGTGCTGTTCGCCGCTCTGACTCTCGGAAAGAAGCGAAGCCCGCGGATAGCGCTGGGATTGACGGCAGTGTGCGTTTTTATCTTGGCTCTGCTGATTTTCTTAGGCAAGGGGCAGGTACTGGGACGCCTCGGAGATCTCAGCCCCGGCATTCGTCTGAATATCACGAAAGATAGCTTGCGGATGTTTTCCCAGCGGCCGATTTGGGGCTGGGGGCTGGGAACTTTCCCCACGGTCTATCCAAGTTTTCGTAGCTTCTATACGAACCTGTTCGTCAACGAAGCGCACAACGACTATGCACAACTGCTGGTGGAGACCGGCTTGCTCGGCTTCGCGCTGATGCTGTGGTTCGTCATTAGTTTGTACCGCAACGGGTTGCCGACATCTCGCCGCTGGGAGTTCAAATGGGATGGCGCGGTCTCCCTTGCGGCTTTGCTGGGGTGTACGGGAATTCTGTTCCATAGCTTCGTGGACTTTAATTTGCAAATTCCCGCGAATGCGGCGATGTTTTATATGCTTTGCGGATTGGCCGCTTCCGGGCCTTTGGCGGAGTTATCCGAACGCGCGAGGTCCGGAGCAAGCAGGAATGAAGGAATTGGTAGTCGTCGCACTCCCTCCGACGATGGCGAGACGTTGGCGGGTCGACGTAATTGAATCCTCCATCGGAGTATTTTTGAAGGATCGCTGTGAGTACATAACGCGCCGCGAAAAAACAGAGCCGTGCTAACCTAGTCGGTAACTTGCGTCGCAACGAACAGACCAACTCTCAGGAGGAATGAGGAATAATGTCGGTAAAACACCTCGCCATCGGGGCTCTGGTGGCAGTTTGCACCTTCATGACTCAGGCGGCGGCGCAAAAAAACGAATTGACCGGAATCCTTGGTCGTACCTTCATCAGCAATCAGGGCATCGCAGGCGCCCCCTCTTATGATCCGGAGTTGCGCTTTGGCAACGGACTGACCTTCGAAGTAAATTACGCCCGGCACGTCATCGATAGGGGCCTTTGGTCTCTCGCGCTGGAAGTCCCGCTCGTAGTGGATCCCGACGAGGATCTGCACGCCGCACAGAACATAATCCCGAAACAATACTCATCTTTCTTCTTGACTCCCGCATTCCGGTTGAACGTCTTTCCCGATCAGGCAGTTTCTCCTTGGGTAAGTTATGGCGCCGGAGTCGGCCACTTCAGTGAAAGTTCGACCCTCGTGTTTGGGGGACCAAACCCGGGCAAAACTGGAACCACCACTGGTGTGTTGCAGGGTGGTGTGGGACTCGATGTGAGAATCTTCGGGCACTTCAGCCTACGCGGTGAAGGTCGAGAGTTCTGGTCGGGCGTGCCGCAACTGAACGTCAGTACAGGCAAGAGTCGCCAGTACAATCTTTTCGCCGGCGGCGGGATCGTCTGGCACTTCTAAACGAAAGCGCTTCTCCGGATTTCCCCCAGTATAATACGTGCGACCACTGAAACGAAATCCATGCAACTCATCGAGAAAACTAAACCCGTACAACACATCACGGGAGGGTGTTCGGAGAAGTATCTCGATCCTGGTCAAAAGTTACAGCTAATGATGGACGACACGCAGGACTGGGAGAGCATTTGGGAACAATTTGCCGGCAACTCGCGATGCGTACGCTCTTCTTCGCCATCAAGAGAGTACATTTCCGGGAGAACCGTGTTAATCACAGGTGCCGGGGGTTCTATCGGTTCGGCGCTTGCTCGCTTCGCAACCACATGCAATCCCGAGAACCTAATTCTCCTTGAAAGTAACGAAAATAGCTTGCATGCTTTTGAACAATCCTTTGACTCTTCATCGGACGTAACACACGTACCTGTTCTGGGTAACATCTGTGATTCAGCGTTGCTTTCTGAGATTTTCGCGCTTTACCAGCCTCAAATCATTCTTCATGCTGCAGCATGCAAACATGTTCCATTGATGGAACTGAATCCGCTGGCGGCAGCAAGCACCAATGTTCTGGGAACATATGCTCTATTGCAGGCAGCGTCACACTACCGCGCCACGCAATTCATCATGGTGTCCACGGATAAGGCTGTTTTGCCGGTAAGCATGATGGGCGCCACAAAACGTCTAGCCGAACTGCTTTTATTTGCACATCCGGATAAAGCTCTGCAACGAAAGGCAGTTCGCCTAGGGAACGTACTTGGTTCGAGCGGCAGCGTAGGTCCTATCTTTCTTAAACAGATTATGGCAGGCGGACCGGTCACCGTTTCACACCCCGACGCCCGCCGTTTCTTTCTAACCCTCAGCCATACGATTGTTCTCCTTATTAATGCATTGTCACCAGCGTATGAAACAGGAATTTTGATTCCCGACCTAGGCCCGGCCAGAATGGTCGAAGAGGTTGCACGTTATCTGATAGCAGCTACGGCTAGAGAGCACCATGGCATCGAGATTATCTTCACGGGGCTACGCCCGGGAGACAAACTTGAAGAACTTCTCTCATCCTCTTATGAGAGCGCCATCGCACGACATAACGGTCTCTTCTCCACAGTGCAGCCTGAAGAATTGTTTGCTAAGAATTTGAACGCGATTGTGGACCAGATAACGCTGAGTGTTCAACGAAGGGATCTACGGCTGCTGTTGGAAAGTATCTGTAAGGCGGTGCCAGAATATCGGCCTAGCCATATTCTGCAGAAGTTCTCAGAAGATAAGAGCCAAATAGAGCTGTGGAAATGAATCGGAAGCGGACGATTGCTGTAATAACGACTTCACGCGCAGACTATAGTCATCTCTATTGGCCCCTGCGCGAACTCGCAGCCCATCCAGATGTTGACCTTAAGCTGATTGTCATGGGTTCGCATCTTTCTCCGGAGTTTGGTCTTAGCGTGCAGGAGATTCAGAAAGACGGCATTGAGATTGCTGCTTCTGTGGAAACACTCCTCAGCTCTGACACCGATATCGGCATGGCGAAGAGTATCGGCATTGGGGTGCTCTCCCTCGCGGATCTGCTTGGACGCATGCGGCCAGACATTCTGCTTCTGATTGCGGACCGCTACGAGATACTTGCGCCGGCGAGTGTCGCGCTAGCCTTGCGCATACCGATTGCGCATATCGAGGGTGGGGAAATTAGTGAAGGCGCGATTGATGACGCCGTCCGGAATGCGCTCACAAAAATGAGTCATGTGCACTTCACTTCAACAGAAAAAGCCCGAGAACGGATTATCTCCATGGGAGAGGAGCCTTGGCGAGTACATCGTGCGGGCGCTCCATCGCTCGATCACCTGAGGCGTGGCAAATTGTACACACGGAATGAACTGGAAGGACAGCTCAAACTTGATCTGTCTAGACCCTCCATGATCGTCGCCTACCACCCGGTAACTATCGAACACGATACCATCTGTGAAGCCGCAGCGTTATTTGCGGCACTTAGCGAGAGCAGTGAGCAACTCCTCTTTTGTTATCCCAACGCGGACGCCGGGAGCCGATCGCTGATGGAGCAAAGTCGCAGGTTCTTGGAAGCGCGCGGTCACGGACGCATCTTTGTTAACCTCGGTGCGTTGGTTTACTGGAGTTTGCTGGCAAGTGTGGACCTCATGGTAGGCAACTCAAGCAGCGGCATCATGGAGACTGCTTCGCTCGGATTACCGACAGTGAATGTTGGCCTCCGGCAATATGGCAGGGAGCGTCCAGGGAACGTGCTCGATGCCAAAGCAGACAAGCAGTCGATTCTAGAGAAGATCGAGAAGGCCAGGTGCGCCACTTTTAAATCTTCTCTGGAAGGCATGACGAATCCTTACGGCGATGGACGTGCGGCCGAAAGGATCGTAGAGACGTTGCGTTCGGTGCCCCTGGGTGCTGATCTGCTGCGAAAGCGTGCATCCAATCCTGAATGATCCCCATGAAGATTCCGCTCTCTGCGCCTGACATATCTATAGCAGAGGTAGAGGCCGTAGCGGACGTATTGCGCAGTTCGCGTTTGAGCCTGGGGCCAAAGCTTGAAGAATTTGAGAACGCGATTGCCGTTTACACCGGTGCTTCCCACGCCATTGGTGTCAGCTCCGGAACCGCCGCCCTTCACCTCTGCATGGTTGCTTTCGGTATACGACCGGGGGATGAAGTCATCGTGCCGTCTTTCACCTTCGTCGCTGTCGCCAACGCGATTCGCTATGTGGGAGCAAATCCTGTCTTTGTGGATATTGATCCTGTCACCCTCAACATGGATCCAGATCGGACTGAAGCGGCGATCACGAACAAAACTAGAGCAATCGTGGCCGTTCACACGTTCGGGTATCCGGCGGACATGGATGCGCTTCTCACGATTGCGCGGCGTCATGGTTTGCTAATGATTGAAGATGCATGCGAAGCAATGGGAGCTGAGTTTCGTAACCAGAAAGTTGGCGCTTTGGGGGATGCCGGAGTTTTTGCTTTCTACCCGAACAAGCAAATCACCGCCGGGGAGGGAGGAATGGTTGTCACCCGCGACTCTGTAGTTGCAAAGAAGATCCGGGCGTTACGAAATCAGGGACGCTATGAAACCGACGACTGGTTTCAGCACAGTGAACTCGGTTTCAACTACCGCCTCTCTGAAATTCATTGCGCATTAGGATGCGCACAGATGAAGCGAATCGAGAGCATGCTGACTGCACGCGAGGCCGTTGCATGCACCTACCGCAAACTCCTTGCCAACTGCCCACATATCGAACTCCCTCTTACGTTTATCCCAGAAGGACGCATTAGCTGGTTTGTGTATGTTGTCCGCCTCCATGAAAGGTTTAGCAGAGTAGAGAGGGACACTGTATTAAAGATTTTTGCTTCGGCTGAAATAGGTTGCGGACGCTATTTCGCCCCGATCCATATGCAGCCCAGTTACAGGGCGTGGCGAAATTCTTATTCTCTCCCCGTAACCGAATCCGTATCCGCACGCACGCTCGCCCTGCCATTCTTTAACAAGCTGAGGCAAACCGATGTGCAACTTATATGTGCAGTCTTAACAGAGTCCCTAGCGTGTCTGACAGAGGAGCATTTTGTCGACGAAGGATCGAAGGGGTGACACGATCCATCCGCAAGGGAGCCGTCCAAGGCCATTTGACCTCTGGCCTACCGTGCTGCGCGAATCGGATGGGAGCGCTCAGTCAAGAGCTTTGGAAGGCAGAGACGCCCAAGATGCAATTATCGTTGGCAGCACGAAAAATCTCGCCCGCAGCAACACTCTCGACCCTGACAAAGCACCTTGCGGAGCACTGCTGCGGAATAAGGAGGCATCCTCCGCGAGAGTTCCCGAGGGTATGCGTCTCTACTGCTTACTCATCCGGGTTTTCTTCGGCGCAGTTTTCGCTCTCTTCGGCCTCCGCTCCCGTCCGCCGATTAGAGTCAACGCATCCTCGGCGTTGAATGGAAATTGACGAGCCGACGATTGGCCAGTTGTGCTCAATGTGATATCTACGCGGCGATCGCTTGCAAGAACCATCGTCCGTATATTTTTAAGAGCCCTTTGACGCTCTTCTGGGCTGAGCTGAGGATCATTCTCGACGGCGTCCTTCACGTCGGCCTCGCTCAGAACGTATCGAGAACCAAAGGCCTTGGTCTCGATGTCAGTTTCGGAAACACCCTGCTCGACCAAGAAGCTCTTGACACGTTCGACACGACGTTCGGAGAGCTTCTGGTCGTATACAGCGCGGCCTCGCGGGTCGGCGTTGCCTTCTAGAATCAAGTGCGCGTCCGACTTACTTTCGAGATATTTCTTAAAGTCGGCGGCGAGCGCAACAAGAGTTTGTCGCTGACTGGCAACTAGCCCGGCCTTGCGATCCCCAATTGGCGGCATAGCCGTTGGAAAGTAAATGCTATGCAGGCTGGGAGGGGCTTCCGTTACTTCGATCCGGGTCTCCGGCGGAGGAGGTGGCGAATTTTCAACCATGACCTCGGTTGAAGCTTGCGCCTTTAGCCCGCGCGAGTCAGTACAAGTAGCGCTCACGGCGATTGCTCCCGGCGCGGCTCCAGCGGTGTCAAGGACGGCCGAAGCGCCCGTGGCGGAAACGGCTCCGCCGATTGATCTCCAAGTAGAAATAGTGACTGGGACGCCATCAGGGCTCGCGCAGCGGGCCGACAAATCTACGGTTCCACCAGCCAGAATGCTCATCGGGATGGCGGAGATAGACATATTGGGGGGATTTTCCGGGGGGAGCGGCTTCACAGTAAAGTTGGCGGAGCAACTTGCTTCGTTGAGCTTCTTCGCTTTGACGTCGATTACGCGTGCCGTAACCGTATAGCTTCCGATGGCGGCATTTGTGGTCTCGATCTGGGCGGTCGTATCGTTGCCGATGACCTTGCCTCCCCCATTGCTGGGACTCCAGACATAGGTGAGCGCGTGCTTCGGATTAAAGTGGGTGGGAATAACGGCTGCCGTGATGGGTTCACCTACTGTGACTTCCTTCGGCTGCACAGAACAAATGGCACCCGGGGCTGCGGAAGGTGCCGGGACGGCGCCGGGATGCAACCATTGATATCCAACAAACGAGTTCCTTTTGGGATTGGCGTCGCTCTGCGCAGATGCATGACTCGAAATGAGCAATGTCGGCAAAACAATCAAGATGCCTGTAACTACCTGGCCCATATCCAAATTAAATCTGGGCGACATTTTGACCTCCAAATATTCCTGCAGTCTGCTTGATTGTGTACGCTCGCTGCGCTGAAAACAGGGCGGCAGGTTCGCATTCGAACTTGCAGGCCGCCGCGTGAGGTCAAGCGGCCGTCCAGAGATTTCGTGTCTTGGCAGATGAACAGCCCGGGGCGCGCAATAGCTAATAACAATCACTGCCGGGAGTACCAGATGAAAGTGCCCACTCGAACGAGGCACTATTTGGCGGCGCTGACGGGCTCGCCGCCCCGGCATAAAGCCCAGCAAGTAAGTGCGATGACCGCGGCACTGCCAACTCCAATTGCCCACGGAGAGCTCAGACTGGCTCCGACTGCGTCGAGTTCCGCGGCAGGCTTAGCCGGCGCGCCACATCGTTCCTCGCGTGTCACTTGCTCGCCTTGGTGCACCGTCACGTCCGAAGCTCCGTCCTTTTTCGAAAGCCGAGCAGCCGCAGCTCGGTAGTGGATCTTGACATCATTCTGGTGCGCCGCAACCATCACTCTTCCGTCGACATCGATAACCTCGTAACGACTCGATTCTTGCGTCACAGGAATGACTGTGATGCAGTTCACGCGCACTTTCATTCCTCGCGAGGTGCTCATCTGCACACCGCCATGTTCGAGGACGAGTTCGTCTCCCTCGAATTGAACAATGGTGTCAGGTCGGACAGTGGCTGTGGACCCGTCAGCGTCGATTTTCGCCCAATTGCGATTCTGGGTCTGCACTAGGTCGTGCAGAAAAATGGCTGAGGAATTGGGCGCGGGGTTCCCATTCAGCCAAACTCCTCCGTCATTGTGGAGAATCGCTTGAGCGGAGTCCTGCGCAATCAGCGATGTCGGCATGATTATGATGATCACGCCGCAAACCAGCTTGCGCCATTCGATCAAACGGACTCCTTCTCCCCACAAACCTGCTTGTGCAAGAATAACTTGCAGAATCCTTGGCGGCTATTGGCTGGCTAGGTTACCGGAGGACGGGATGTAGCCTGCCTTCTCTGCAACAACACGAGGTTGACGGACAGACTGCTGCGCATCCCAGGCCAAGCAGGAGTCCCGCAAATTAAGAGTGATTTTCTTTCATGGAAAACTGCATCATGGATCGGAGGCGCCCGAAACCGAACTCTAGGAGTTCTCGGAACGCATAGCGATCACCCGGTTTGTCGGGTTACTTCGACGGACTCGCCGGTTGCTGGTCTTCGAGTAATATCCAAGCCGTGGCACCGAGAATAGCACCGCCGCCAATTCCGATTGCTATGGGAGAGCTGAGGATTCCCCCCGATGCGGCGGCAGGAGCGGGTGCCCCTGCTCCTCTTTTCTTCTTTTTCTTATTGTCGTTCTGGGACTGCGAATCGTCCGGCGACTGTGATTGCTCTCGAGTGGTTTGCTGACCTTGCGCCAGTGTGGTCGTACCGGTTTCATCGCCGATCGCCAGGTCGCCCTTTCGCGCTGCGATCCGGACCGCACCATCCACGTCTCTGACTTCAAACTCGGTCCAAACACTAGCGGTCGCTGGTGATACAGTCAGATTGCCGACGCGAGTCGCCAGTAATTTCGAAGTCGATATGGTCACACCCCCGTGCTCCAACTTCACAGAGTTGCCCTCGTACTGAACCAGCGAGTCATTCAGAATCAGGACGATGGACCCTGAAACGTTTATGTTGGCAGCCGAGTCCGCTGTTGTCTGTACCAAGTCGCCAGAAAAGATGGCAGAGGACCTCGCGATGCTCGCCCCGTTCAGCAATGCGTTTCCATGGCTGTAGAGCATGGCGGCAGGTTGGTCCGCCGCAAACAGGGCCGCCGGAAAAACCATCACCATTATGCAACTCAAGATCTTCAAGTAGAGAGCCCTTATCATTGCAAATACTTCCGCCCTTTTAGGATGAATCTGAACGAAAAGCGAAGCCAGCGACAGCACGCAAACTACCATCCTGCCGATTCGAAGTCGCGCCCGTCCCACGCTCGGTTAATAACCAACTTAATTCTGTCAACGCATCGTACCCTCCAAAGTTCTTGGCAGTCAATGCCTTTTGTGCTTGCAAATTCACTTAACAGTGGAAAACTTTTTGGTGCCGTCGAGAGCCCAGTTGCGAATGAAGTTCTATTCTTCACCACAGAGGCACTGAGACACGGAGAAAATCTCCAAATCGTTCTTTTTTTTCTTTTGTTTTCTCTGTGTCTCGGTGGTGAATGCCTCGTTTTCCCCAATTCACTTCCACTGATCAACCGCCTTCCACCAAATTAATCGCAGCCATTCATCGACAAACGTCTTCGCCCATTGCCGATGTGTCCACCACCTGGTTCCGAATCCCTCGTCGTTTCTCGCCGCTGCGACTGAGAATTCACGTCCTGGAAACTCTTGCCGAAAGATTTCCAGAGCACGCCGCGTATGAAAATCTGAAGTCACAATGAGCACACTTTTCGCATTTTCCCTCTGCAAACACCTTTCAGCCTCTTTGGCTTCATCCTTGGTAGACAGCCCATTGATGACACAGATACTCACCGACGCAGCCTGCGGCAGATCCTGAATGTACCTCTGGGCTAACTGAATCTCCGTGAATTCGTAGAGCCTGGCGTTGTTTGGAACATCAAGCACAATCCGCCGACCGTATCCCTGGGAGAGAAGTTCCAACGCACGCTGCGGACGCCGGTCCGTTTCTCCGGCCAGCACCAGGATCGCATCGGCGCGGCGCGGCGCATCTACAACCAAAAAACTGCCCGCCTTCGCTGCCAGACTCACGGACAGTCCTGCGATAGCTAGCACGAACACGATCCACCAGTACTTGCGAACGCCAGATCGAGTCACAGGTTCCCCATTTTGGGTCGTGGAATCAAATTCAACAGTTCAATGTCTACTCCCTCGTTTTGCGAGCGCTACATGCTAGAATCGAAACGAAATTCACCACTCGTAGATATCCTGAGAAGATATCCTGATCGGGGATTCCTGTCACAACAATGAGCACTCATTTCGCCGCCACTCGCACGGTCGATTCCACCAAGGACAAGATTAAGCAGCGCCAGGCCCGGGTAGGGATTATCGGCTTGGGCTATGTCGGCCTGCCGTTGGCCCTGCTGTTCACCGACCAGAAATTCACCGTCACCGGTTTCGACATCGACCAGCGTAAGGTCGATACGCTAGCCAAGGGTGAATCCTACATCTACCGCATCGCCGCGAAGGAAATTCAGGACGCGAAGGCCAAGGGCTTTACCGCCACCTCCGATTACGCCCATATCGAACAAATGGACGCCATCATCATTTGCGTTCCTACTCCGCTGAATCAGTACCACGAGCCCGATCTGAGCTATATCACCGACACTACCCACGCCATCGCCCCTCATCTTCAGCCCGGTCAGTTGGTGGTACTTGAGAGCACAACTTACCCAGGCACCACGGAAGAAGTGATGGTTCCGATTCTTGAGAAAGAAAATAAGCTTGGACTGAAGGCCGCCCGCGGCGACTCGGACCCGAAGAAAGAGTTCTTCGTGGCCTTCTCTCCCGAGCGCGAGGATCCCGGCAATACTACCGTGGCCCGGCGCGACATCCCCAAGGTCGTGGGAGGAGTCAACCCGCAAGCCTCAGAATTGGCCGGAGCCCTTTACGGATCCATCTTCCAGCGCACTGTTCTCGTCTCATCGCCGGCTGCAGCTGAGATGACCAAGTTGCTGGAGAATATCTACCGCTGCGTCAACATCGCGTTGGTTAACGAACTGAAATTGCTTTGCCTGCGCATGGGCTTGGACATCTGGGAAGTCATCGAAGCCGCTTCCACCAAGCCTTTCGGCTTCCATCCCTTCTATCCAGGACCTGGCCTGGGCGGACACTGTATCCCCGTTGATCCCTTCTATCTCTCCTGGAAAGCCAAGGAATGGGACTTCCGCACGCGTTTCATTGAGCTGGCGGGAGAAATCAATACCAACATGCCGTATCACGTGCTCGCCTCCATCGGCGGCGCGCTCAACGGCCATAAGAAATCGCTCAACGGATCGCGCATTCTCATCCTCGGCGTCGCTTACAAGAAAGACATTGACGATCTGCGCGAGTCTCCTGCGCTTACCATCATTGAGTTGTTGCAAAAAGAGGGAGCTAAGGTCAGTTACCATGACCCCTATTTCCCATTCATCGGCAAAGGCCGCAAATACGACCTGCAGATGAAGCGTTCCGAATTGGAGAAACTCGGCGACTACGACTGTGTCGTAATTGTCACCGACCACTCTGATTACGACTACCGCAAGATCGTGGGCGAAGCCCAATTGGTAGTCGATACTCGCAATGCCACCAAGGGCATCAATAGCCCCAAGGTAGTGCATTGCTGAGGCTATGCCGAGAGAAGTAAAAGGCTACACTCGGATGTAAAATATTTTCCCTGTGGGAATTGCACCCACCAAGGTTTTCACTGGGCCTCGTGCAAGTGCTTGAACGGCAAATGTTTAGAGTTTTGTTTGGTTCGATAAAAACGGCCTTTGCCGTGCACGATTCGGCTGTGGGGTAGTCGTTTTAGAGCATCTCGGCCTCTGCACGCTAGGGGTTCGTTCCTGGTTAATTAAGAAACGCCAATTAAGAAACGTTAGCTAAGAGACGCTAATTCAGAAACTTCGATCCCGAACGAGTGTTTCAACATTCGTAGAGTAGACGTGGTCATGGGATATTTCGCTTCTCCACAGACTCCATTCTCGTTGCTTCCAAAGACGAGAACTCCCTGGACGGAATTCGTTTTCAGCACCGGCACACAGGCCTGCATGGTGGCGTTCCTGGTGTGGGTGCGCATGTTGCATCCGGAAATCCTTTCGCCTCCCGCACATCCCTATCTTTCCACTCAGTTGGTCAGCGCTCCGGCTCCGGTTAATCACCAGCCACAGCCGCGACCCCAGCTCAAACCGGTCTTCGTCGCGCATGTCGATCCACCCACCAACGCCCTGCGCCTTCCCGCTCCTCAGCCAAGAGTTGCGAAACTCGAAGAAGCCCCCGCGCCTACGGTCCACGTCACGCCCCGGAAGCTGGATCCTCTCCCTGCGAACTCCACGCCGGTAGTTCCTAAAGTGGTAGCGACGAACGTTTTCTCTACCGGCAGTTCCGCCACGCCCACCACCTCGCGCCCCGCGTCGCAGGTCCAGACCGGAGGCTTCGGCGATCCCAATGGAATTCTCGCCAAAGGCACTCCAGGAAAGGCCGTCAATATCGCTGCCGTCGGATCCTTCGATCTGCCATCCGGTGGCGGATACGGCAACGGCAGCGGTGGCACCAAAGGCGCTCGCGGCGTGGTCGCAAGCACCGGATTTGGCAATGGTACGGCCACGGGCGATAATCGTCCGCGGGCATCGCAGAATACCGTTCAACAAAGCGGCTTCGGGGATGCCGACGTGCCCGCTCCGCCTTCCGTGCATTCTCACTCCGCGGAAGCCTCGGCCGCTCCTGGCGTGCCCGCGGAAATTATTTCCAAACCGGTTCCCGTCTATACTCAGGAAGCACGCAGTCTCAGGATTCAAGGCGAGGTTCTTCTCGAAGTAGTTCTGCAGGCCTCGGGCAATCTGCAGGTAGTCCGCGTCGTTCGCGGTCTAGGCCACGGCCTTGATGACAACGCCGTTAAGGCAGCCGAACAGATTCGTTTTAAGCCGGCGACAAAGAACGGCCAACCAGCCGATTCCACCGTCGTCTTGCACATTATTTTTCAGTTGGCATAGGGTGGTCTCCAAGGTTTTTATGCGCATTCTGCAGCTCGGTTTTCTTTCCCTCTGTTTTGTGTTGGTGTCGTCTTTCCCAGCGCTCTCGCAGGTCCCCACATCTTCACCTCAAATCACAGTCATCGACTCTCCGGGACAAGCTCAGGCCGCGCCTCCCGCCACATTCAACGATGTCATCGATCGCGTGATCCAGAAAGAGCACCTCTTCGTAGCCCAGATGCGCCACATGCGTCCGATGGTCGAGACTTACCTACAGGATCTCAAGTCCGATAGCAATGGCGATGCCCAGCCCGTCAAGGACGAGTACTTTCTCGGCCGCCTCGACATGAGCGATGGTCCGGAAGACACTTCATTCGTAGGCCAACCCGGCTTCGGACGCCGCATGGCCAACCGCCTCACCGGCCTCTACTCCATGCACTTCCTGCCGCTCGGCTTCGCGCAAATGGTTGTGCTGGATGACGATTTTCAAAGGAAGTATTACAACTTCACCTTTGTTCGCCGCGAATTTCTGGGAGAGGTCCGCTGCCTCGTGATCGACGTCCAGCCCAAAGAAAACGCGCCTCCGGGACGCTTCCTCGGCCGCATCTGGGTCGAAGATCAGGACTACAACGTGGTTCGCTTCAACGGCACGTACTTTCCTCATCCCAAAACTGCTTTCTACCTGCACTTCGATAGCTGGCGCCTCAACATGCGTCCCGGGGCGTGGTTACCCGCTTATATCTATAGCGAAGAGTCGGACATGAAGACTTCGCTCGGCCGCTCTCTCCACTTTCGTGCCCAGACTCGTCTTTGGGGATACGACTTGAAAGCGCTGAACAGGAATTCAGAGTTCACCCAGATTCTGGTCGACTCTCCACAGTCGGTAAAAGATCAGAGTGACGCTGCCGCGGACGCTAACCCCGTTGTCGCCGAGCGCATGTGGGAGCGTCAGGGCGAAGACAATGCCATCGAACGGCTGCAGAGAATTGGATTACTCGCGCCCCCGGGCGATGTCGACAAAGTCTTGCTGACCGTAGTCAACAATTTGTTAGTCACCAATAACATCGATCTCCAGTCGGATGTTCGCTGCCGCGTCCTGCTCACCTCTCCGCTAGAGTCTTTTACCATTGGCCACACCATCGTCGTCAGCCGGGGCTTGCTCGATGTTCTTCCCGACGAAGCCTCGCTCGCCATGGTTCTCGCCCACGAGCTGAGTCATATTGTCTTGGGTCATAAGATGAATACCGAACTCGCCTTCAGCGACCGCATGTTTTTCCCCGACGAAGATTCCTTCCAGCGCCTGGATTTCAAACGCCGCTCCGCAGACGAAGATGCCGCCGACGCAAAAGCTCTCGAGTTGTTGAAGAATTCTCCCTACAAAGACAAGCTTGGAAGTGCAGGACTCTTCTTGAAAGCCTTACAGCAAAGCGCTCCTGATCTTCCCAACCTGATTCGTCCGCACCTGGGCGATAGCATCGCGAGCAACAAAAGTATCCGCATGTCCGTGCTTCTGGCCTCCGCTCCGGAACTGAAACCACAAAGCACCGATCAGATCGCGGCACTGCCGCTCGGCGGCCGGATCAAACTCGACCCCTGGACTGACCAGGTGGAACTGGCCAAAGCCAAGCCTGTTGCCCTGACTTCAGCCCGCGAGAAGATGCCATTCGCGATCACTCCATTCTTCCCGTATCTCACGCGAATATCTACCCCGGGCAGCGACAAGGTTGCGCTCACCGCACCCACAGCGAAATAAATGGCCTGCGAAAATCACATTCAGTTTTATTGGAAATTAACAAATCGCGGGCTTTGCCAAATTACGCGCCGGGCGGCGCGTTGCGAGAATACTGATTCACTCGCCGACTAGGTTCTTACTGGATGGAGCTGCCAACGTTAGAGAACACGTTGTTGGCGTTTGATCCGATGAGCCGCACTGTGCCCACAACGATTACCAAAATCACCGCCAGCATCACCGCATACTCGGCGATATCCTGACCGCTCTCGTCGTTCCAAAGATCTTGCCAAACGCTGCGTAGAATCTTAGCCACGGGCTCCGTCTCCTTAGATTTTCTCTACCCCAATCGGGGAATATTGAAAGTGACAACACCACCATTCGACCGGATCAATTCTTGTCCCGAGGCTGGTCTACCCGAAATGATAGGTGCAGGAACGGAACCCGCCAATGGCACGTTCGTGCCATCTCATCCGGTGAAGGAAATGCTAGTAAGTCTCATTAAATAAGTCACTTAGACAATGCTTTTCAAAGGCAGCGACTGGTTCACGGCAAACAGCGCCAGCTCCAGACGGGTCGATACCCCCAGCTTGTCGAAGATATTGCTGAGGTGATGCTTCACCGTGTCTTCGCTGATTTTGAAGTATTCTGCAACTTCTTTATTGGAATATCCGGCCACCACCGCGGCGACAATCTCCAACTCCCGTGGAGTCAACCCAAATTTTTTCTGTCGCGCTTCATCGCTGGACGATTGCACCAGCGTCCGTAAATATTGTACGAGGTTCGAAACGCTCTCTCGACCCACCCAGTATTCCCCCGCCATCACCGTCTGGATGGCTTTCAGCAACAGCTGCGTGGCGGAATCTTTCAGCACCACCCCGCGTGCACCCAACTGCAAAGCCTCGACAATCTGACTTTTTTCTGCCGCCGCCGTCAGCAGAATCACCCGCACCGGGCTGGAACCTCCTCCCGTGCTCAGGTCCCGCAAAGCTTCCAGCCCAGGATGCTTGGGCATCGCCAGGTCCAGTAACAAAATGTCTGGCTTGAGTTGCCGCGCCATCTTCACCGCCTCTGCCCCGTCTGAAGCTTCACCCAGCACCGTCAGATTGGGCTCCGCTTCCAACAGCCGCCGCAAGCCATCCCGGAAGATAGGATGATCATCGGCGATCACAATGCGAATGGGCTGTGACTTCTTAAAATTCATCGCTGACTTCTCCACCTTTCGGGACCTTTATCTCCAGCCGCGTCCCTGTGCCGGGACTTGATTCTACCGTGAGTGTACCTGCAATTAAACGCACTCGCTCCTTGATAATCATCGGGCCCTTGCCCATCTGTTCCAGTTCATCGTGTGTCACCCGTCCGGAAAACGGAAATCCCTTGCCGTCGTCTTCCATGGTCAGGCTCCACTGGCTGGCGCTCGAGCCTAACCGCACCAGCGCATGCCGCGCGCGGCTGTGCTTCCGTACATTCACCAGGCCCTCCTGCACGATGCGCAACAATTCGCGGCAGACCTTGTCGGGCATGTCCAGATTTTCAATGTCAGTTACGAAGCGCGCGGAAATTCCCGTCTCTCTCTCAAAGCGCTCTACCGAATCCGTCACCACCCGGAGAAACCTGCGGCAATCGACGTCGATGGATTTCATCTGCTGCATCAACTCCCGCAGCTTCAGCACTTCCTCGCGCAGTAAGCCCTGGATGCGCCCCAGTTCTCCGCTCACCACCGCCGGCGTGGTTTCTGCCTGACGACGAAGCACATCCACTTGCATCTCCACCGCAATCAGCGATTGCACCGCTCCATCGTGCAGTTCTCGGGCGAAGCGCGCGCGCTCTGCCGCTTCCGCCCGCCGCCGCAAACGGTGCAATAGATACACGTTGTACACCGCGGGTCCCACCTGGTAAACCAAGTCCAGCAGAAAACGCAATTCTTCGTGCGTTTCTCCGCGCCACGACGGTTCGAATATAAATACTCGCCCCCGCCATTCGCTGCCAAAAACGAAAGCGACTGAGATCATGGACGCGAACGGATGCCGCTGGTTCAACTCCGCCAGCGCCTCGCTCTTCGGGTCAGACTCCTCGTTGCCTTCCTGATTCAGCGCCACGATCGACCAGCGCTTTCCCTCATGCGACGCGTAGCAAACATCTCCGGGAAAATCCTCATGATAAATTCTGGCATCGGGAGAGCGGGAATCCAGCCACGCGAAATCCGAACCCTCTCCGTTAGCCTTTCGCATTTCACCTAAAAATCTTCTTTTACTGTGAATTTCCTGCGCCGCCAATACCATCCGCGCGGCCCCATACATCTTTACAACTTCCCGGCTGATCTGTTCCAGAGTTCCCGTCAGCCCGGATTCCACGCGCGCCTTGGAAAGCATGCGCGTCACTCCGGCCTTCTCCGCCCGCAAATGTTTCTGTTGTTCCGCCAAATAGCCAAGCAGCAGACCCATTACCAGCAGATAAACCGACAACATAAACAGCCGCTTGGGCTCAAATTCCGTTGTATTAATCTGCAGGCCGGAGAAAAGATTCCAGGGCAGCGTTCCCCTCGTCCAAACGTGCAACAGCACAAAACTTTCCGCCCACAGCAATACCACTTCTGCCGCAGCCGTGCTCAACGTCTCCCATAATCCCCACCGGTAAGCTGCCGCCGTCAGCACAAACACAAAAAATAGAAAGAACGGACTTCTCGGGCCTTCCGCGAAGAGTGAGATGAAAGCCGGCCAAACAATATCGGCCGCGTGCACCAAAAGACGAAACGATGGGGTCGATTCCTGACGCCGCCGAAGCAGCATTAACACCAGAATTCCATTTGCCAGGTAAAAGACAAACAACCCATAAGCCGCGCGGGAGTGTCCTAATTCCGTCGGGTCCATGCGAATCGCCACCAATGCCGAAACCGCCAGAAACACCCGCGCCGTCGCCAGCCAACGCTCAGTCCGCCGAACCTCGCTGGGGTCGGTCGCGGCCTGTGGCCTGCTAAGAAACCGGTGATTTGCCTGATCTCGCAATCGATTCACTGCCCGCCGCACCGTCGATGGGATTTCTTAATTGGAATTGTCTCGCATCCTAATGGTCTCGCATAGTATTGATAAGAAAGGTTCGGATCAAGCAATCCTTTCAAAGCCGCGCTCTCTTCCGTGGTCGTGAACAGATTGCAGTTGAACTCTGCTCGTGCACCCACAGATTACTTCAGTAACCCTAGTTTTCTCTAATTTAAGTCTAAGATAACAACGAGGACTGTTTTGTTGCGCGCATACTCCAAACTCTGGACCGCGGGTGTCGCAGCCTGTGTAGCGGCTTTGATCCTCGGCGCGCTCATCCTCCCCCGCTCCTTTGCTCTCACCGCCTTCAGCGATTGGATTCAGGGCATCCTGCTGCTGTCTGCGGCGCTTTCCCTGGTTCCCAACGCCGTGCGCTCCCACGGACGCCTCAGACTGTTTTGGGCGCTCCTGGCCACTGGCATGGCCTTCTGGTTTTCCTACCAGGTGATGTGGACTTACTTCGAAGTGTGGCTGCGCACTGACGTGCCCGATTTGTGCGCCGGCGACATTATTCTTTTCCTGCACATCGTTCCCCTGATGGCAGCCCTTGCGCTCCGTCCCCACGCTCCCCCGGACGAATATTCCCCGCGCCTGCGCCGTCTCGATTTTGCCCTGATGATGGTTTGGTGGATGTATCTCTACATTTTCGCCGTGATGGCCTGGCAATATGTGATCCCCAATATCACTGCCTATAACGACAATCTGAATCTGCTCTATCTGATCGAGAAACTTGCGTTTCTGATTGCGCTGGTCGTGGCTTGGACCAACAGCAAGGGTGGCTGGAAGATTCTTTACGCCAACTTATTCGGCGCCAGCCTCACCTACGCCGCCAGTTCCTATTTCGCGAACTGGGCCCTCGGCCGCCAAGCCTATTACAGCGGAAGCCTTTACGATATTCCATTAACCGCATCCATGGCATGGATTACCCTGATCGGCCTCTGGTCGCGCGACGACGCACCTCAGGCTACCCGCCGCACAAATACTGCCTCGCATGGCGTCTGGCTGGCCCGCGTAGGCATGGTCACGGTTTTTTCCCTGCCCCTGTTTGCCGCGTGGGCTTTGCTGGATTCTGGCATCCCGCCCCGCATCCGTTCCTTCCGCCTGGTTCTCACTCTCGGCGCTGCTCTTTTCATGGGCATCTTGGTTTTCGTGCGCCAGCGTTTGCTCGATCGTGAACTGCTCCGCCTGCTCAACCAGTCGCAGGAGTCCATCGTTAACCTGAAGCGTTTGCAGGCCCAAATCACCGAATCCGAAAAGCTGGCCTCCATCGGCCAACTCGTGGGCGGCGCAGCTCATGAACTGAATAATCCTATCGCCGCCATGATGGGTTATTCCGATCTACTGCTGCTGAATACGTCTCTCGATTCTCAGCAGCACGATCTGGTTTCAAAGATCGGACAGCATGTGCGCCGCACCAAATCACTGGTCGCGAGCCTGATCAGTTTTGCCAAGCCCGGCTATGCCACCATGGGTCCGGTGGATATCAACACCATCGTGCGCACAGCCGTCAAACTATCGCAACCTCAGTGGAAAACTCAGGATATCGAACTTCGCACCGTCCTGCAGCCCGAACTGCCAAGCGTCCTCGGAGATTCCAGCCAGCTGCTTCAGGTTTGCGTGCAGCTTCTCAACAGCGCGATCCACGCGCTGAGACGTCAAGGGAGAAGCGTCCTGATGGTCACCGCGGAACACAAAGATGGAGTGGTCACGATCCACATCTTCGATACGGGCGGCCCACTATCTACAGCCGAAGCGCAGACGGCACTCACCGAAAACGGCGTTAAGAATTCGACTCAACCGATCTCTGGCCTGGACCTGAGTGCATGTCAGGGAATTTTGCAGCAACATCGAGGCCGCTTGTCTTGGCAGGAAGAGGGGAATTCCGCAACCAGCATTCACGTTGAACTTCCGGTTATGACGCCGGTGACGCGGAAATCCCCTGCACCAACTGGCTCGCCGGCGTGGGAGCCTCGACCGTTCGCTTAAGCTGGCCGCACGCCGCATAAATATCCCGCCCTCGCGGACGCCTCACAAAGGCCGGAATTCCACCATCGCGCAGAATCCTTTGAAACGCTGCCACTCGCTCTTCGCTGGGAGTGGTGAAATCGATTCCCGGCCCCGGATTCAGCGCAATCAGATTCACCTTGCAGCGCAGACCCCGCAGCAACTCCGCAACTTCTTTCGCGTTTTGCGGTTCATCGTTCACGCCGCCGAGCAGCACATATTCGAACGTGATCCACTCCCGCGTGCGCAAGGGAAAATCTCGCGCCGCCGCTATCAGCATTTCCAGATTCCACTTTTTATTCAGCGGCATCAGCCGCGTACGCAGCGCATCGTTCGAAGCGTTCAAAGAAATCGCCAGCTTCGCTCGGATTTTTTCTCCCCCAAAATCGTGAATCCTCGGCACAATCCCCGCCGTTGAAACCGTCATCCTCCGCTCCGCAATCCCCACACACTCCACCAGCAGCCGTGACGCCTTCACGAAGTTCTCGTAATTCAGAAAAGGCTCGCCCATTCCCATAAAAACCAGATTGATGCGATCCTCCGGCGGCGAAACATTCTGATCTTTCAGCACCGCACAAACCTGCCCCACAATCTCACCCGCCGTCAGATTGCGCTTGACTCCAAGCAGCGCCGTCAAACAAAAGTGGCAATCCACCGCACACCCCACCTGACTGGAAATGCAGATGGTCGAACGCCCAGGATTTTGCCCTTTGGATTTTTGCAAGCCGCTGGAATTCACGGCGCCGCTGCGATCTCGGATGGCGCTGCGATTTTGGGTAGCGGAGTGATTTTGGGCGGCGCTGCGATTTTGGGCGCCGCCCCGATTTTGCAAGCTGCTGCGATTTTGCACGCCGCCCCGATTTTGGGTGGCGCAGCGCTTCAGCGCTGCGATTTGCTCCTCCTCTTCAGAACGGGCTTTAGCCCCTGAGGCAGTTGCAACCTCGGCCTCCTCGCCCGCCTCGCTCCCATCCCCCGCCTCCCCGCCATCCCCTTCCGGCATCCAAACCGTCTCCACGGTCTGCCCATCCGCAAACCCAATCAAATACCGCACCGTCCCATCATTCGAAACAAACTTATTCTCAATCCGCGCCGCTCCAACCGTAACCCCGCTCCGCTCCAGCCGTTCCCGAAACTCCACCGGCAATGTGGAAATCTCCGCCAGCGTTTCCGCCCGCTGCCGGTACACCGCTTCCGTAATCTGCTTCGCGCGATAGCTGGGCTGGCCCGCTTCGGCGGCCAAAGCAGCCAACTCGTCCCGGTCCATCCCCAGCAGCGATGATGTTTCACCCTTAATCATCGTCATTTAATAGTCTCGATAAGTCGTCATAACCCTATGATAATAGGGCGGATATCCGATTTAACCGAGCAGCGTTATCGTGCCCCTGCGATCTATGTAAGAATAGTAAGGTACTTTTGGGTCGGTTTCGCACTCTAATGAATTGTCTCCGGCTTCGATCCATTCCTACAGCGTCCGAAGGTTGGCATTCGATATCAACATGGTAAAAGAAGTTCGCAACATTCGCCGTCAGGTATTGCCTCACGGCCTCACCGTCATCACCGAGCAGATGGAGCACATCCGCTCCGCTTCGATCGGCATTTGGCTCGAAACCGGTTCGCGCGACGAAATGCCGCAATCCAATGGCATCTCCCATTTTATCGAGCACATGGTTTTCAAAGGCACCAAGCACCGCACCGCCGAGGAGATCGCCCGCCAGGTTGATTCCATCGGCGGCAACATGGACGCCTTCACCTCCAAAGAATGTATCTGCTTCAACGTGAAGGTGCTCGACGAAAACGTTCCCGTCGCCCTTGAAATTCTCACCGACCTCGTCTTACATCCCACGTTCACCGCCGATGACATCGCCCGCGAACGCGGCGTAATCCTCGAAGAAATCAAAATGGACGAAGACAATCCCGACTACCTCGTCCACGAAATCTTCACCCAGAATTTCTGGAAAGATCATCCCCTTGGCAAACCGATCTTAGGCACCAAAGAAACGGTGAAGAAATTCGAGCGCGACTCGGTGCTCGAGACCTACACTCACCGCTTCGCCCCCGGCAACATCATCGTAGCCGCCGCCGGACATCTGAACCACGACGAGTTCGTCGATCTCGTCGTAAAGCATTTCGAACACCTGAAGCCGGCGAAAAACGGATTCCACTCCGCCGAACCAAAAATCGTTCCCCGCATCGTGCTGCGCAACAAGAAAGCGCTGGAACAAGTACAGCTTTGCATCGGCGTCCCTGCCTATCCCATCGCGCATGAAAAGCGCCACGCCGGCTACATTCTCAACACCCTGCTCGGCGGAGGCATGAGCTCACGCCTCTTCCAGAATATCCGCGAACGTCAGGGCCTGGCTTACTCCATTTACAGCGACCTTAATCCCTACCGCGATACCGGATGCATGGCCGTCTATGCCGGCACATCACTGGCTTCGGCGGCAAAAGTAGTTCGCTCGGTGGTCAACGAATTCCGCGATCTGAAAAATAAACCAGTCCCGGAAGAAGAATTACGCCGCTCGAAAGATCAGCTCAAAGGCAGCCTGATGCTCTCGCTCGAATCGAGCACCGCTCGTATGTCAAATCTGGCCCGCCAGGAAATGTACTTCGACCATTTCCAGGATCTCGACGAACTCATCGAAAAAATCGAAGCTGTCACCGCCGATGATCTGCAAACCCTGGCCCAGGAATTCTTCAAGACCGAATCGATCGCCGTCACCGCCCTCGGCAATCTGAACGGACTAAAAATTTCTCGCGACCAACTCCTCTGCTGACCGAACATAGGAGAAGAACCTACAAATCACGGGTATCACAAGCCCTAGCCCTTCCTTCGTGAAACTTCGTGCCCTTTGTGGTTCACGCTCTCGCCAAAAACCGCAACCTTTGATGGAGCTTCTCGATGCCTCAACCGTCCCTCGATCCCGCCGATTACCGCCTGATTGTAATCAAAGACTGCTGCGCCGATCAGGATCCGGAGGTCCAACGCCTGCCTGATGGACAAAGTATTTCCCCGTCAAGCCACCATAGTGTCGGCCGGCGAATTGCTCGATGCCTTGAAATCCGCAAGATAGTTGCTCTACCCTGTGCTCCCCTGTGCCCTCCGTAGTTAATGTTTTGCGTTTGTAACTTCCCCCACACAACCGCACATTCCATTACAGCCAGTATGAAAAGGTTTTTCGGCAGTTTCGCGCTCGCGTGTATTTTGATGGCCTCCATCTCCGCCTTCGCTCAGGATTCGATGAAGCAGGATTCGACAAGCCAGGACAGCTCCAACCAAGACACCATGAAAAAAGACGATTCGATGAAGAAGGACACCAAGAAAACCAAAAAGACCAAGGCGGCAAAGAAAGACACGATATGGGCGCGGACCGTCGGGTTCGCGCCTCTAGATTTTCCACGATGCAGCTTCTCAGCTTCTAACGCCCCGCCGCTCTAACCACTTCTCCCTACTCTTCCTCGGCCTCCGCACTCGCATCATCGTCATCCTGCTGCCCCGTCACTGACGCCTTCAGATACTGCCGCAGGCAGCGCGAACACGGTACATACCCGTCATGCATCGCCTGCCTGGCCGTAATCGTTCGCTCCGTAGCTTTGTCGTGAATGAAAGGACATCTGGCCACGTGAAACACTTTCGATCCATCCGAGACCACCACCAGCATGTCCGGAGGAATGTCCCGCCCCGGCTCCGCCAGTATCGACTTCGCCGGCGGGTTGAATGAGAGCTGATCCACCAGCGCCAATGCTCCCGTGAATAACGCAATCGCAGCCAGCGGAACTAACCACGCCGACAAACTCGACCACCGCGATCCACTCGAAGCCGTATTCTTCTCCAGCCGTCCCAACCGCTTTTCCAACCGCTGGCTGAATCCCGCCGGCACCTCCAGCATCCGCTCATCGCCATAGAGCGCGACTACATTCCGCGTTCCCGCCAGCATCGACGCGCACCGCTTACACGTGCGAAAATGTTCATCCATCCGAGCCCGCAGCTCCGCGTCCACCTCTCCATCCACGTAATTCGAAATCTCTCGCCACACCTGTTTGCAATTCACCGCTTCGTGATTCGTACTTCCCCCGTCTACCATGGCTTGTTCCCCTTCTCGAATGGCAACCGGCTGAACCAGCCCTGCTCCCATCCGGCGGCCAACAGATCGCGGAGCATCAGCCGCGCCCGCAACAGCCGCGTCTTCACTGAGGCAACCGTGATGCCCAATGCCTCCGCCGTCTCCTGAATATTCAAATGCTCCATATCGCGCAGCACGAACACCTCGCGATACTTTCGATCCAGCGTAGCCAGCGCCTCCGCCAGCCGCTGCCGCACTTCTTTTCGCTCCAGCGCTTCCGACGGAATCTCCCGCCAGTCGGCAAAATCCCGCGGCGCATATTCGCCTTCCTCATCACGGCGATCGTCGATGCCTTCCATCTGCACAGTTCGCTCCCTTCGCCGGCGCATCAGGGCCTCATTCACTGTGATCTGAATCAGCCAGGTGCTGAAGCGAGCCTCCGCGCGGAATTGCCCGATATTCTTGAACGCTTTCAGCATCGCCTCCTGCACCGCGTCTTCTGCATCCTGCTCGTTGCGCAGAATCGCCAGCGCCGCCGCATACACCCGCCGCTCGTAAGGCCGCACCAACTCATAAAACAATTCCCGCTGCCCGCGCTGCACGCTGGAAATGAGTTCCCGCTCCCGCGCGCCAGTCTGCACCGGACTATTCATCGCCATCTCTGTTTCGGACATTGAGATTGCTATCACCACTGGATTGATGATTGTTGATTGATGATTAATGATTGATGATTGAAAACCACTGGCGGCGTGCTTGGGCTTTTCAATCAACAATTAGCAATCAACATTCATCAATTGCCCTAATACTCCGGATCTTTTTTCCACCCCGTCAACATAGAAACGAAATTATTCCAACCGTGCAGAATCACCATCACCAGATGTCCCAACACAAAAAACAAAATCGCCCACATCACCGCGAAGTGCCAGATGCGCGCGTAATGAAACCCGCCCATCATCCACGCCAACCAGGAAAACTGAATCGGCTTCCACACCGCAAGCCCAGTGAGCACGGATAAAACTCCCAGCCCAAGCGCCGCGGTATAAGCCTGCTTCTGCAGCGGGTTATAAGCTTCCCGCACCGGAGGTTTTTCTCCGAATAAAAAGTAATATTTCACCATCGGCCACACGCCCGCGATATCGTGCGGCACGAACAAAGCCTGCTTATAGTTCCCACTGAACAACTGATACCCCAAATACAACGCGCCCGTACCCATGTAAATCCACATGAATGTCATGTGCCACTGCAACGCGCCGCCCAGCCACCCGCCAATGGCGAACGCTCTCGGCCAATGCAGCAAATCCTTTTGCGGAATCTTCGCCCCGAAGCTGGGAAATGCCCGAAAAATCTGCAACCCGCTGCCCACCATCACAAACAGCGCAACCGTATTCACCCAATGGCAGAGCCGCACAATAAACGGATGCTCGTAAACCGCGCGCGCAACCAAGATCGTTTTTTCGTCTTCCCCTTCCGGTTGAACAATTTCAATAACGCTCCCACTCATGCCAGCCTCCCAACGCGATCATCACTGCCATCGACACGCCGGCGCTACAAAACCTACATCCCGTAAAACCACGAATACCCCTGATCTTCCCAGTACCCCACTTTGTCCAGCACGCGCGTGACTTTCAACTCCGTCAAATACTTCGCCTGCTTGTAGCCAATCTTCGTCGGAATCTGTAGACGCAGCGGCGCCCCATGCTCCCGCGTGAGCGGCTGTTCATACATTTCATAACAAAGCAAAGTCTGCGGATGCAGTGCCGTCGGCATATCCAGCGACTCGTAATAATCGTCCGCGCAATTCACCGTAATAAACTTCGCCGTCGGATCCGCGCCCACCATCTGCAGAAAATCCGACAGTCGCGCCCCGCCGAATCTGCCAATCACATCCCAACCTTCCACGCACACATGCCGCGTGTTCTGCCGCACTCGCGGCAGCGCCTGAAATTGTGACAATTTATATTGCCCCGGCTTCTGCACTGCGCCACCCACGCTCAGCGTCCAGTTCGCGAGGTCGATGCCAGGGTCATCCACGTCATACACATTGATCGGAAACTTCAGAGGTGGCGTCAACTCCGAATTGTCGAACGTCGTCGCCAGATGGCCGGGCCGAAAAAGCCGCGCCGCAGCCCAATCGCTGAAGCCGAGACCCTTCTTCAACAGCCCCTCCTGCCACTTCGGAATGGCAAATGCGCCCAAAGCCAGCACTGGCACCAGCTTCAACACCTCCCGCCGGCTGACTTGCCGGAATTTCTTCTCGTCCATTTTTCGTTCGGTATCCTTGCCAGCATTCTTTTTCATGAATTAAATCCTGCACCGGCGTCCCCAAGGATGGGATTCACGAGACGCGCCGAAAGTTTCGCATTTTCATCCACTTCGATAGCCCACTTGAAAGCCCAGTTCGAGAATCATAACCTGCCGCCTTCCCGCCCCGGCGCACCTTTTACTAGCCTTTCAAGCGTTTTCGAGGCATACTATCGGGTGCAATAGCCGTTTTTACGGGCGCGCAATCTGATGTCTGAACTAAGAACCATTGTGCCAAAACCCGAAGATACTTTAGTGGCGCTGCCGCGCCACACTCCGGTCCATGCCCGCGAAGACCTTCGCCAGCGCAGGCTAATGGTTGGCTCGCTCTGCCTGCTTTTACTGGCATTGAGCATCGTTCTCTGGCGTGACCGCGATTTCTGGTTTCCGGATTCTCCCGAAGAAGCCGACACGGATCAGCCCGTGGAGAATTTCTCCGCCGCCAAAACGGTTCCGGCTCGGCAATCCGCGCCGGTCGCCAAACTCGCGCCGGCCACAAAAGCAAATCACAAACCTGTCCACGCTGCAGTGAAAAAGGAAGCTGCGAACGCGGCTACGGCTCCCACCCCGCCCCCGGCTTCCCCGGTCATCGCTCGCACCGTGCTGCCGCCGCTCGAAGTCGAAGTCGTCGCTGGCGATAACCATCGTATGGTCCGTCCCGGCAGCAGCAGTTCCGTGCGCGTGGATTTGCAGCCGGGCTCGCCTCCACAGCCCGCTCCCGAAGCCCCCACACGCGACACCGAGATCGCTGCCAACCTCACCAGCAATGCGGCCGAGCGGGTGCAGATGTCCTCCGATACTTCGGCCATCGTCAGCCGTTCCGTCAGGCCGAACTATCCGCTGCTGGCACGCCAGATGAAAGTGCAAGGCTCGGTGATTCTGCAAGCCTTGATTGGCAAGGATGGAATCATCCAGAACCTGCGCGTGGTGAGCGGCCCCCATATCCTCGCTTCCGCCGCTCAGGATGCCGTCCGCCAGTGGCACTTCAAACCTCACCTCGAAGGCGCCGAACCCGTCGAGACCGAAGCCAAGATCACCGTCAACTTCACCATCTCGACCAACTAAACCTTCTCGCGACGAATATTCGCCCGGTGGTATCCTTCTTCGATCATGGAAGCCAAAGCTTTGACTCCAATATTGAACGTGTCCGATATCGCCCGGTGTCGATGGCCTTGGCAGCCGCGAGATAGAAAGATGTGTCTTCCGTCGGCGGATCGAGTTTCTTGACTGCGAACTCCTGAAGAGTCGCGCCTTGAGTCGCTTCGTATCCGATTATAAATCTGTCGCGATGATCGTTGAGATGACCAAACGCAACCGTCCAACCCGTATCTGATTTGAGCACGATGTAACGTCCGACCGACTGTGCGGGCGGGTGTAGGGCCTGCACGGCATCCGTGGCCTGCCATGCAGCCTGATCATATTCACAGAGTGCCCGGCCACGCGCCGTCACGTCTGGCATAACAGGATCAGGGTCCGGCTTCTTTTTTCCAGCGAGGGAAACGGAGGCAAGCAAGAAAACTAGGCTGACAGCGACAAGACGCTTTGGCGTCGTGGCACCTCGATGGCGAACCGATTGTATGTGTCGGAGCACCAATCGGTTTACGAAATCAGCGATTGCGCCCAAAACCGGTAGCTGCTCCTTGATCCTGCTCCCCAAATCCCGCGACCCACTCCCAAAAATAACGAGCGCCCTGACCTCTTTCGAGATCAGAGCGCCCGGGCAGCCCTCCCCAGAACTGTCAGTTAAAAAGTTAAAACGCGCTCCGCCTCCTGCAAATAGCTCTCCTGTGCTATTTCGCCGCCCCGAACGTGCCACCAACCTAAGCCTTTGAAACTCCGAAACGTTCGGGCGGCTCCAGCGACCGCTCCCCCTTTGAGCGCGATACGAACCGAAGTGCATAATGCCATTCTCTTAAGTCGGAAAGCTTCTTCGCCGATAAACCCACTAGCACCTGAACTTGATGCCGACCTATGCCTTCCTTTCAAGATCCGGAAATTTATCGCGACATCCTCGACTGCCTGCAGATCGGGGTCAGCGTCCTCGATCTGCAAAAAAAGATAGTTTTCTGGAGTGACGGCGCCGAAAAAATAACCGGCTTTGCCCGCATCGATGTCCTCGGCCACGCCTGCGCGGAAAATATTCTTCTCCATTGCAATCTCAATAGCTGTGAAATGTGCGCCGGAAGTTGCCCCATGGCGGCCGCCTTGCACGGCGGCAAACCCGCCGAAGCCATGAGTTCCATTCATCACCGCTCCGGCCATTGGACTCCCGTTCACATCTGGGCCATCCCGCTGCGCGATAAACACGGTTCCATCATTGGCATCATCCAGACTTTCCAAAACGAATTTGCCGTGCAAGGTCCCAGCCCCAACGATCGCAGCATGAAAAAAAACGGCTGCCTCGACTACGCCACCGAATTGCCCAACCACGCCATGATGCAGTCGCACCTGCGCGAAATGCTTGGCACATTTACTGAACTTCATATCCCCTTCGGAGTGCTTTGTGTGGAGGTACCTGAACTCAGCCAATTTCGCGCCCGCTATGGACAGGAAGCAGCTGCATCGATTCTTCGCGTTCTGGCTCGCACCTTGCGCAACACGATATGGCCCACCGACTTCGTCGGCCGCTGGAGCGAAGACCGCTTTCTCGTGATCCTGGCCGGTTGCGACCAGGAAGCGCTGCAGGCCGTGTGCCAGCGCATCTTGAAGATGACGCTTCGTGCCACCATCGAGTGGTGGGGAGAGGAATTGTCTGTGGCAGTCTCGATCGGAAGTGCGGAGGCGTTGGCCGGCGATGACGTCGAGTCGCTCTTGCGCCGCGCCCAGGAATCGCTCCAGCAGAATCGCAACGGAGCCTCCGGCGCAGCCGCCGGCACCTCCTCGTCGACAGGCTAAGCGGCTTAAAACATGTTTGCAATTATCGGCATCGTCGTTGTCTTCGGTTGCGTGGTCGGCGGCTATCTCATGGAGCATGGGAATCTCCGCGTGCTCCTCCAGCCCGCTGAACTCCTCACCATCGGCGGCGCCGCCATCGGCACCATCCTCATCGCCAACCCGCTCCACATTCTCAAACAGATCGCCGGAGGCATCGGGGGAGTCTTCGGCGGTTCCAAATTCACCAAACAGGCCTATGTGGATTCCCTGAAAATGATGTACGAACTGCTCAACAAGGCCCGCAAGGATGGTCTCATGTCTCTCGAAAACGACGTCGAAGAGCCCGACAAAAGTCCCATCTTTTCCAAAGGTCCCGCGCTTTTCAAAAATCATCACATTCGCGACTTTGTCTGCGATTCGCTTCGCATGGCCATCACCGGCGTCGACGCTTTCGATCTGGACAGCACCCTCGATCTTGACCTCGAAATTCATCACCATGACGCCGAGCAGCCCACCGCTGCCCTCTCCAGTGTGGCCGATTCATTGCCCGGTCTCGGCATCGTCGCTGCCGTCCTTGGCATCGTGATCACCATGAGCGCCATGGGAGGCCCTCCCGAAGAGATCGGCAAGAAGGTCGCCGCCGCTCTGGTGGGCACATTCCTCGGAATTCTCCTGTGCTACGGCTTGGTTGGTCCCATCGCCGCTAACATGGTCAAGGTCGCCGACGAGGAACATGCCTACCTCTATGTCTTGCGGGTTTTGATGGTCTCGTTTTTGAAAGGCACCGCTCCCATCATGGCAGTTGAAGTGGCACGCCGCGCCATCCCCGGCCACGTTCGTCCTTCCTTCACGGAATTGGAAGCGGCCTGTCGTAACAAAGGCGGCGGCGAAGCAGCCCCGCCCGAAGCCGAAGCCGCTGCGGCCGGCGGATAAACATCACCGGCTCTCCTATGGACAAAAGCCGTCCCATCATCATCATCAAGAAAAAAGGCGGCCACGGCGGCCATCACGGTGGCGCGTGGAAGGTCGCCTACGCTGACTTCGTCACGGCCATGATGTCGCTTTTCATCGTCCTCTGGCTACTCAGCAGCAGCAAACCTGTGCAGGAGGCCGTCGGCGGCTACTTCCGCGATCCCAGCGGCACTGCCGAAAAAAAAGGAACGATCAACGTCGGAGCCGGCGAGAATTTTATACTCACCAAAGATGACATGCCCAAGCTGAAAGATCAGCTGGAGCAAAAAATTCGTGAAATGAATGATTTCGAAAAACTCAAGAGCCACGTGGAAATGACCATCACTAGCGAAGGCTTGCGTATCGAGCTCATGGAATCCGCTTCCGGCACTTTCTTCGACAGCGGCAGTCCCAAACTAAACGCCGATGGACGCGATCTGCTTATTACGCTCGCGCAGGAACTCAGCAAGCTACCCAACAAAATTTCCATCGAAGGGCACACCGATTCCAAGCCTTACGCCACCGCGGGAAATTACAGCAACTGGGAACTCTCCACCGACCGCGCGAATGCCGCGCGCCGCCTGATGCAAGCCAACGGAATTGGCCCCGGCCAGATCACCCAGGTGCGTGGCTTTGCCGATCAGCGCTTGCGTAAACCTGCGGACCCGCTTGATCCCTCCAACCGCCGCGTCTCTCTCATCGTGCAATACACCCCTCAGGATACTGACCCAGAAGCTGCGAAGCCCGCCGCAACAGCCGAAGAGAAAAACATTGTGGGCGCCACTCCCGCGAAGCCTTCCGCCGGAACCGAAAATCCGATCGAAAAAACGTTGCCTCTCGAACCAGAGAAGAAGGAACCACAGAAGAAAGAATCAGAGAAAAAAGATCAGTAGCGCTCACAAAAAATCATAACGTACAAAGCGCCCGTGCAGCTGCCTTACGCAGCCTTACGCTCATTGCACAATTGCTGATAGTAGTCGCGCCCCCGCTCGTACCCGCTGCGAAACGGTTCAGCCAACTTTTCACCCGGATACTGACGCTCTAATTCTTCAATCTGAGCCGTCATCTCCCCTAACACTTGATCGTATTCTTTGCAGCGCGTGCGCGCATGCAGTGCCGCTTCGAATCCCATGCGATAGAATTTTTCATTCTCATCGAACTTCCTGCCATCCGAGGAATAATGTTCCTGCTCGGTCGCTCGCAAGCCCACCCACCATTGTTCCCGCGCCGCATCGATCTCCTCCGCGCCTTCGGCCTTCAGCAACTCGCGAACCAGCGCAGCTTGCGCTACATCTTCTGCCATCACAATCAGCACACTCCGCTGCTTGCGCAATGCATCCTCGTAAACAAACACCTCGTCCTCCGGTAGTCCATCGCTCATAACATTTTCCGCTTTCCCCCCCGCCGCCGCGCCGATCCCAGCTCCGGCCGCACCCGCAAATGCCCCGGCCAACAAGCCAATCGCCGTGATGGGCCCCACTCCCGGTATCAGCGCCGCCACTAGCGGACCTGCGGACAATCCCGCTGCTCCTCCCATCAATGCTCCGATCGCCTTGCCCATCCCCGGTTGTTCAGCTGCAATCGTAGGCACGGATTGCATGTCAGCCTGGTCGCTTCCCGGAGTTAATAAAGTAATTTGCTCTTCCTGCAGGCCAGTTGAGCGCAACTGCTCGCTCGCACGTTTCGCATCCGCCGCCGAACGAAATACTCCAGTAACAGCTTTCATCGTGATGCTCCTTTCCTGTGACGATTGTCCTGTCCTGTGACTGCGCAACTAGGCTGTGACAACCTCTTCAGACCACGACCGCAAGCACCAAGGTCGGGAAGGGCACGAGTTCACTCGTGCCGAAACGCCCATTCGAAGGCGTGCGGCTTGAGCCGCTGAGGTGCGCCGTTCCCCGTCCCGACGCTGGCCAATATCGAGAACGTTCTCGTGACCAGGCCCTGCCTCACCACTCAGATGAGCCTATCCTCGATGAGGGTTGTCGCGGATCCCTCTTTCACCGTACCAGGAGGGAGTGAGATTTCGGAACCAGCCCCTCAGGGACGACATCAGATTTAATCACACCACTGCTCATATAATGAATATGTTTTGATAAGATCGATGCACGCCGAAAA
>JBAVQD010000165.1:0-6020 GCA_049693675.1 Candidatus Sulfotelmatobacter sp.
CTCGGGACGGCCCAAGTCGCGCGCGTTCATTGATTTTTTGTATGACCAGTTCCCGGAGAAAGAATCAGCCGCGCTCACGACGCAGGAAGCAGGCAGCCGGCTCATTGTGCCGTAGATCGAAGATCGAGCCACGGATTTCACTGATTCTACGGATAAAAAACTTTGGCCAAAATCTCACAATTGTTGCTCCAGATCCGTGTTAATCCGTGAAATCCGTGGCCTGGCTCTTCAGTTTGCGTACGATAGAGCCGGAAGGCAACGCATCCCGCAACTCGCGAATTGTTTTATTCAGCACCGGATGCCGCACTTCAGGTGCAATCTCCGCCAGAGGTTCAAGCACGAATCGTCGCTCATGCATGGCCGGATGCGGAATCGTGACTTCCGCAGAATCCAAGATCTCGCTCCCAAACAAGAGAATGTCAATGTCGATCACGCGCGGCCCTTTTTTCTGCACCCGCTGCCGCCCCATAGCTTTTTCTATGCCAAGAATCGCAGTCATCAGCTCTTGCGGCCTTAGTGCGGTTTCGAGCGCAACCGCGCAATTCAGGAACCACGGTTGTTCAGTAACCTCCACAGGTTCGGTTTCGTAAAACGACGAAACCGTCGTAACTCGACCAACAGCGGTCAACCGACGCGTGGCCTCCTGCAAGTAGGCCTCGCGATTCCCCAGATTCGAGCCCAGTGAAAGATAGGCCAATGTTGCCATAGGGTTATCATCCGATACCTTGGTTACTTTCGGGGATTTCTACCTCATCTTAGAATTAAAGCATGCTGGAGTCTCTGCTGTTGAGTCGAGATGCCGACGTCTTCCGGGTGTTACGCCCGACGCTCGAAAAATTGTCGATCGAGATCGAAATCTGTCAGGAGGCCAAGAAAGCCAGCGAGATTCTGATCTCGGAGAAATTCGATGCCGTAATCGTCGACTGCGATGACATGCCCGGCGGGATTGGGGTTCTGGAAGGATTGCGCGCAACTCCCAGCAATAAGAACTCTGTAACCTTTGCCATCGTCAACGGCAAGAGAACCACAACGCACGATGCGTTCGGCATGGGAGTGAATTTCGTTCTCCACAAGCCGCTCTCTGCCCTGAACGCATCGCGCTGTTTCAATGCCGCTTTGAGCTTTATGTTGCGCGAGCGGCGGCGCTACTTCCGCCATCCGGTAAAAATAGCGATCCGTTTGCTGTTGGGGGATGCGGAAATCAAAGCGGAAAGCACGAATCTCAGCGAGGGCGGAATCGCGCTCTTACTGCACCACGCCCTGCCGAAGAACGCGACGCCACGTTTGCAGTTCACACTGCCCGGAACCAGCGCCAGTCTCGATGTGGAAACGGAAGTGGCCTGGGCTGACCTGAAGGGATGCGTGGGGTTGCGCTTTCTCAACTTGCCCGCGAGTTCAAAGGAACTGCTGGAGGGTTGGCTTGGGGATCACGCGGAACAGATTCCCGCAGCCCAGGACAAGCCACTGGCATCCGCTTCTCGTCCCACCCCATAGCTGCACTCGCCGGTCTCCCGCCTCTGTTTCATCAGCAGGTATCCATGTGGTAATTGGCGCGCGGCAATCGACATGGCAATCTAGCCAGATCGGAGAGCCATTATCATGCTGCCTTCTCACTATCGCGTCGCGCGTATCCAGAAAACTCTGCGCTGGTTTGAGCAGGATATCCCTTTGCTAAACATGCGAGTCAAGGACCTGTCAACGGAACGGCAACGCTCCGCGCGTCAGTTCGCCGCAGCCGTGGTCGATCAGACACGAGCGGAACTCCAGCGGCTGCTGGAGGAACAACCGGAGCCCGCTTCAGATTTGGGCGAAGTACCCTGCGAACCCGCGGATTAAATCAAGCCGATTGGATTGAGCCAGATGAGCAGCCAGATCTCACAACAAAGATCCGGCGGTAGCTTGCGCGCCATAATGCCCCGTCTCTGTCGCTGATGCCTCTGGCAGCGTGACTTCCTCCCACAGGCTGCGGTCGCGGAGAATGCGGGAAACCAGGGCGGTGTGCATGGCGTGTCCGGCGCGGTCGGCAACCACTTTCCCCAGGATTGGTTTGCCCAGAAGAGCCAAGTCGCCTACCAGATCCAGCACCTTGTGACGGACAAACTCGTCACTGAAGCGAAGCGGCCCGTTTTCGATTCCGTCGCGCGTCAACACAATGCAGTTGTCGCGGGATGCGCCGCGGATCAGCCCCATGTTGCGCATGGCTTTCTCATCGGCGCGCGAACCGAAAGTGCGGGCGGCCGCAATATTTCGCAGATAACTCCCGTTCGAAAGCTCCACCTGAAAAGTTTCCTTGCCGATGAGCGGGTGGGGAAAATTGATCGAATAAGAGATGGAGTAGCTATCAGCGGGGTAGACCGAGATAAACTTGTTCCCTTCGCGCATCTCGAACTCGCGGAGGATTTTCATATAGCGCCGCGGCCGCCGCTGCTTGCGAATGCCAGCCTTCTGGATCAATTCCACAAACGGAAGCGCGCTGCCGTCGAGGATAGGCAGCTCCAGATTGTCCAGCTCGACGATGGCATTGTCCAGGCCAAGTCCGGTGAAGGCGGAGAGCAGATGCTCCGTGGTGGAGATGAGTACTCCCTTCTTCATCAGGCTGGTCGCGTAGCTGACGCGGGCTACATTGCGGCTGGTGGCCTCGATCTCGAAGCCGTCCAAATCGGTGCGGCGAAATACAATTCCCGTTCCGGGCGGAGCCGGAAGAATCTGCAGAGAAACCGGCGCACCGCTATGCAGCCCGACCCCGCTGCATTGCACGGACGAGCGGATTGTCTGCTCCTGAATCAAGGATCCTAAAGTATGTGTCGATGAATGAATAGATTACAGCCGGAGCCGGAAGGTTGACTGTGGTAAAAAAGCCACACTGCGTGGCTAACCGAGCGGCAGAACCTGCCTGATTACGGGTTGACTCAGTTGTAAATCCAAGCGTCTCAGCAGGTTGTGGAAGACATAGAGACCCACGAGGCTAAGTTATTTTTTATGTTTTCCGGCGGCTTTCAGGGGATTGTAGCCGGAATTGGGATCGAACATTGCCTCATCCAAGGTTTCACTGTAGCTGGCGGAGGTGATGAAACGCTCGGTCTGCATGTCGCCATTGAAATAGCGGGTGAATCCGAAGGGCGTCATAACTCCCTGGACGAGGCGGTACCCGTTGTAGGTTTCCTCCTCCACGTTTTTTTCTCTGTCGACGGGATCGCGCCAGGAGTAGCTTTTCTCGATCGGCAGGTGGGTATCGATGTCGAAGTAAAGGCTCACGGCTTCATCCTTGGAATTGATCAACGTCACCTTTTGCGCGGCGAGGTTACCGGCAAGCGCGGCGCCCTCAAAAAAAAGCGCCACCTTGGGATCGTTCACCCAGGTACGCAACACGGTTTCCAGAGAGAAGCGTTTGCGGCGCAGGTAATCGTCGAGATCTTTCTGCTCCACCGGTTTCGAACCCTTGTAGGTGATTTCGTAACCTTTGTTCCCGATGTAGATATAAGCGATATCGCGCTCCGGAGTCAGTTCGATCCGCTCCTTGTCGGGGAATTCGACGAATCGCCAGAAAAAAACGCCGTTGCTGGAGGGGCGTCCGTGGTAAAAGCTGTAAACTCGGCCCTGTTCCTGCAAATCGTGAATGCTGAGGTAAGCCTGCCCGCCCAATGCCTGAATCGCCTGATTCAGCAGCTCGCGCGCCTGGTGCGCATTTTGCTGATCCAGAGGGATGGACGACGCCTTGCGCGAGTCAGACTTGGCCGGGGCCTGCGCGGCATCCTGAGCCAGAGAGCGCATCGCGACCCAGCCACACGTAGCCAGCGCAAATGCCAATGTAAGGATGGGAAGCCGATATTTCATTCAGGCGAGTTTCATGCAGACGAGTTTCATGCAGACGTTCAGTAGCGAAGTCCGGTACAGGAATTGTAGCCCCATGCGGCAGAATTGCAGACTACGGGTACATGGCGGACTTTCACTTTCGGTTGGATGCAGAAAAAACCGCGGGCGTCGTTCGAGGAACGCTGCGTCGCTTGCCCGCCAGGGCGAACCTGCCAGGGCGGACCTGCCGCGGCTAACCCACGAGCACGGCTCCTCCGTTCACGTTAAAAATCTCGCCCGTGATAAAGCTGGCGTACTCGGTGCACAAGAACAGGATCGGTCCGGCGATTTCGTCTGCCCTGCCGGCGCGTCCCATGGGAATCGTCCGCCGAATCTCTTCGCCGCTGCCCGGATCGTCGAGCGCGGGTTTGGACATATCCGTATCCACCCAGCCGGGCGCAACCGAATTTACATAAATTCCCGCCGGGGCCAGTTCCGTGGAAAGGCTTTTCGTCATGCTGATCAGAGCGCCTTTGCTGGCGGAGTAATCGCAATGAAAGGCTTCGCCGCGCTGTCCGCTGGTGGAGCTGATCAACACAATGTGCCCCGCCGCGGGTCCATTCCGCGGCTGCGCCTTCATCTGCGCCACCGTGTATTTGACCAACCCGAACACCGCATCAAGATTAATCGAGAGAGTCGACCGCCATTGCTGATCCGTCATTTTCTCGATGGGAACGTCTTCGGCCGGCCAAACTCCGTGATTGGCGACGAGAATATCGATCCTGCCAAACTGCTTCGCCGTTTCGGCAACCAGCACGCGCGCGGACTCCGGATCATTCAAATTGCTGGCGATGGCGTGACAATTCGCCGCCCCACATTCCGCGGCTAAAGCCTCCGCCTGCGCGCTCGCCTTTTGATAGCTGAATACAACTTTGGCGCCGGCGGCTACAAAAAGTCGAACGGTGGCCGCGCCAATGCCGCGCGAGCCTCCGGTGATCAAAGCAACTTTGCCAGAGAGAGAAAGAGGAACGGGCATGGGTGATAGTTTGCGGGTTCTTGTTGGTAGTTGCAAGTTGACAGAGCGGGAAGAAACTGGAAATAGAACTCGTCGAGAATCAGCAAACCCGGTCGACGAGTGTGGTGCGATATTTTGTCAACTACAGCGGAATCCCGTTTGAAAGGCACCTTTTGAGGGACCCACTGTAATCAGCTTTCACGATTCCAGACTGGTCGGAACAAAAAGCTGGTTGGCCCGAATGCAGAGGTTGAGCAGTTGTGTAATACACAAAACTTGGTTTTTGGGCCTCGGGAGAGTGGCATCCAGTGATCTCGAAAGCATAGCCATTGTCGATGCTGCTTTTCGTCAACAATCGCCGAATCTCGCCGCTCGAAGGTAGCTCCGATAACTTACACGTATAGCCAAGCGCTGGATGGTCCTTGGCGAAGTGAGTCTCCGCCGTGTTCAAAACTCTCATCCTAAAAATTGCAGAATCGACGTATCCGAGCATCACTAAGCCCCACATTGTTCTGACGCCGAAATACCCAACCACAGCAAGGACCGCGGTCACGGCAAGAAGGCCAATTTGTCTCATCGTCGATCTCGTACTTGCAGCGGTTTTCGATATAGGGATTGACATTCCGACACCGATGAGGGTTGCCCCCTAGATGTAACAAGTGAACCGTTGCAAGCAGGCGTTACCACTATTACGCTTAAAACCTCCATTCCTAAGCCTTAGAAGCCATCCTTCGAACTCGACGTTCTTTCCGACTTCAGCTCCCGTAACAATAATCGCACCAGCATCCCGTCGAAGCCGGTGCCGCTCATCTTCGCCAGCTCGTCGAGCGCTTGCTCGGGAGTGCGCGCCGCTGCGATCGATTGTTCGGTGAGCATGTTGGCGTAGGCATCGGCGAGCGCGATGATGCGCGCCCAGAGCGGGATTTGCTCACCCTTGGCGCCATCGGGATAGCCCGTACCATCGAAGCGCTGGTGATGATGCTCGATGGCCTGCCGCATCATGCCGCTATGCGGCAAAAATCCGGCGATTTCGGCGCCGACGCGCGCGTGCATTCGAACCAGAAAAAATTCATCATCGGTGAGCGGGCCGGGTTTATTCAGGATGCGCTCCGGCACAAAGATTTTTCCCACGTCGTGAATGCGGGCGGCGTAAACCAGATCGCTGGTTTCCTCCGGAGGCAACTGCAGCGCCCGAGCGACAATTTCCGTGTAC
>JBAVQD010000166.1:0-9266 GCA_049693675.1 Candidatus Sulfotelmatobacter sp.
GCCGCGGAACCCGCTTCTCAGCCCGCGCCCGTTGCCGCCCGTCCAGCCGCTCCGCCCGCGCCAGCGGCCTATCCCGGCGACCTTGTTCCCATGACGAGCATGCGCAAAATCATCGCCCAGCGCATGATCGAGTCGCGGCGTACCAGCGCTCACGTCCACTGCATGTATGAAGTGGATTTCACTCGCATCGTCACCCTGCGCGCGAAACACAAAAACGCTTTCGAGCAGCGCCATGGCGTTCGCCTCACCTTCATGCCGTTCTTCGTCCGCGCCGCCATCATCGCATTGCAACAATGGCCCATCCTGAACGCTTCACTCGAAGGCGACAGCATCCGCTACCACCGGCAGATTAACGTCGGCATCGCCGTCGCACTCGATTGGGGTCTGATCGTGCCTGTCCTGAAGAACGCGGGAGATCTCAACTTTCTCGGCTTGCAGCGCGGCATCACGGATCTTGGCGAGCGCGCTCGCACCAAGAAGCTCAAGCCCGAGGATGTCGAAGGCTCCACTTTTACGGTTACCAATCCCGGCCAGTTCGGCGCCGTCTTTGGCTTACCCATCATCAATCAGCCCAACTCCGCCATCATGGGCGTGGGCGGCATTACCAAGCAGCCGCTAGTCGTTACCGATAAAGAAGGCAACGATTCAATCGCCATCCGCTCGGTCGTTCACCTCACGCTCGGCTACGACCACCGTCTGATCGACGGCGCCGTAGCCGACCAGTGCATGGCTCTGGTGAAAAAGACGCTTGAGAATTGGAATGAAGAAGTCGGGTAGGTTCATCAAGCCGAAGGCTGGGTGTTTGACGCTGGCGTCTGCTTGCACCAGGTGGAAGCATTCAGGCACTCTACAGTTCCGTCGATAATTTTAGAAATTCCATCTCTAAATTTCCCCGGATCGATGATCTCCCGCGCCGCCACGGCATCTGCCGTGGCGAGTGCGTTCTGCAGAAACGACATGGCCGCGTCTTTTTTCTCGGCACCAGACTTGTTTCCGAAAAGCCCCTCAATCCCATTTACTAATGCCGGAACGAACGCAATTCCGCGCAGCAACTGAGCTAGAAAATCCATGCTCTTTCCTCCTTGAAGTGTGATTGATTTTCCCCGCGTGTGTCGTTCGTCTTAAGTAAGGCTGGCGAGAATATCGTTGAGCGCGGTCAGATTGGGATCCGAACCGTCTGTAGATTTGACGATTTGCGTCAGGCACACCTTCAGTTCGGCCGCCTTGCTGAACGCCAGCGCAAGCATCCCTTGCATGTCGATGCCTCCTGCGCCCGCGCTTTTCAACGTGTTGGAGGTGGCTAACGTTAACGTTTTAAGATTGGTAATGATGGTAGTGCTCGGTATCGTGCTCATAGCTCTCCTTTTGCTTTGCAATGAAAATAAAATCCCTCGCAGTGAACTACTTCAGCCAATATCTGTGCAGCGCAATCGCCGCACTGATGGCGGCGCTGATCGCGCCATTTAACAATCGATTATGAACACTGTTGCGCAAATCATTTCGTTCCAGCACTGCTACTTTGTCTTCCACAACTTTCACTCGGCCCGGCTGCCCGTTTCCCATCAGCGCATCCATCTTCGTCTCCAACCGCACCAGCTTATCGAGCACCTCCCGCTGGAATTCGAGGTCGAGCGCCTTTAACGCTAATTCCCTATCCGTAACTGCCATGCGTTATCCTTTCGCAGCCCGAGTCTGCTTATAGCGGATAGTCAACGTGCAAAGCCGCGGAATATCTCGAGTATTTCGGCGGTGACGAACTGTCATACAGACGTAGAAAATAATTCTGCGTCCGAGCCAGTCGAGCCAGGCTGAAAGTTTGTGTGTTGAACCGTCCCAACAGGTTCTGGTCGTTCGCCCGCCCCCATCCGTAGTCGTTTAGTCGAACTTCAATGCCGGTCCCGCTGGCTGGCGCCAATCCGGCGTCCACCTCCACGGTCGTCGATGTCACAGCCGTAATCTGCGCCTCCGTCAGGTTCACCTGGTAATAAGCGCCTACTTGCGTCGTTTGCAGCAGTGGAGGCATATCCTGCAGAGCGATCACGGTTGCACTCGCAGCGTACTCAATCCCTAGCGGCGACGCCAAATCATTCGCAAAGCCTATCGTGTAGAAACTGCGATCGTCCGCCGGATCAGCGATTTCTATCTCCACTTCCCGCACAATTGCTGTGAACGACGCGCCACGAGAGGGAACATTCACCATCACCGCGTCCCCCGGAAAAATGTCTTCCGCACCTCCCGGCAAGAAATTGCTCCACGTCTCGTACGTCCCCGACCAGGCCGTTCCCGTCGCGTCATCCAGAATCGCCAGGGCCGCGTTCTCGCAATCTACATCCGTACGCGCAGACGGTGTTTTCGCGACCCGGACACTTCCTCGAGTCCCGTCGTCCACACCCTTCTGCAATAACGCAACGCTCGCCTCGTTCTCCACCTGGGCCACAGCCCGGCCAGAGCCGCGATAGCTCGCCACAATGAGCTGATTCAATATCGGCAGAAATTGCACGTAAAAATTCAGCGTCCCGGTGCTGCTGATGGTGCATTGCCCTCCGTCCGCCGCGGCTCCTACCAACTGCGTGACGTAATTAGCATCGGGCAGTGCCGTCCGCACCTCGGGCAGCGGAATGTGGGCCACATAGGTGTATGCGATGCTGCACTGCATGTTCCTCGCATTCACCAGCGCATAGGTGCAAAATCCAGGCGTGCTGGCGATCACGCCGTCGTACAACACCGTCGCCGGGGCCATCAGCGTTGCCGGATTGCTCGGGTCAATATCCTGCACTTCCAGCACGAAGCGCACATCCGCCGTCACCGCTTCACCGCCCAACCCGCTTCCTGCCGGATGCAAAGAAGAATGATAAGTCTCCCCGGCGCGGTAGATTTCTATCGAATACAGATAGGTCGTAAAAAAATATTGATGACCGGCTGTGGTTGCCACGATCGGGCCCGTACCTGATCCCCTGATGAGCGCCTGGATAGTCGAACCCGCGCCCGAGGGCGCGATCTGAAATCCAGCCAAACATCCCGCCGCGGAAATCGCTCCCGCATACAAGCCGCCTACCACCCCCTGGGATGCCGCGGCAAAGCTCACATCTCCGTGCTGCAACTCCAATGCTCCGCCCAGTTCGATCTGCTCCACAAAGCTCACCGTGGTCTGCCCGTCCACGCCAATTCCTCCCGCAACCTGCAGCGTCTGCGCCGTTACCGAAATCGCTGACGACGGATCGTTGACCACCCAGGTTGTCGGATCCAACCCCGGCCCCAGATATTCCTCGTCGATGAGCGCCGGTTTCGTCTGCGCAAAAGGCCTCTGCGACAAATAAAAGGTCAGACTCTCCCCATCGCCCGCAAAATAGTCCCGAATGTACGCCTGCGGTTCGTCCAGTCCGATCATCGTCACGTCGTTCACCAATAAATTTGGACTGTTCAACCACAACCCGGCGGGAGAAAAGTTCGCGTCGCTCTCATCCAACGAATATGCATTTGTGCCCACTGGGGCAAGGATCAGTGCCCCATTCATACAGCGAAAACTGCCCCGGCACGCTAATGCAATTTCCGCCGCATGAAATGAAAAGCTCTTCTGCGGATTCACTGCATAACTTGCCAGCGTGTCCACATCCTGTACTTCGCTCGTGTCAAACTCTCCCGGCAACAAATCCTGCGCCAGTTGCCGGAGCGCGTTACCCGCGCTCTGGACCACAAAAGGGGATCGGTTCGGCAACGCCTTCTGATCCAGCAGAATCTCGTCGCTCTGTGCCGCTAGGTTGTAGCGGTACACCGGCCCTTGCTCACCCCATCCCAAATACTCATACTCCGGCGCCGCCACCACATACCCGGTAAACACATCGCTGCCATTGGTCTTGCCCAGCGCCACTCGTGCCCCAACTACCGGAATTACGAAGCCGGGCGAGTTCGCTACCAAGCTGAACTGCAGTTCGGTCGGTTGGTTTCCTTTACGCTGAACTTTGGGGGGCTTCGTCCAGTCCACCGCCCCGGTATAGTCTTGCGCGCCTTGTCCCTGAAGATTGTCGATGGTTAGCTTCATTCCCGTTGTCCAACGCTACCTTTCCATTAGATAGAAACTCATCCACCTGCCTCAGGTGCAGGCGGTCCTTAGTCGGATGGATGGTTGGTAGAGAGACAGCTGACTCAGAATGGCACTATTCGCAGTGCATCAGCCGCCAAAACTTCCCATGTCACAGTTCGCGAACTTGTAAAGCAGCTCGGGGGTTTTTCCCGTCGGGAGACAACCACCCTGCTCAGTACACCGCCGCCATCGCCGCCGGAAAGAAACTGCGATAACACAGCACGGTCTGCCCATCGTTGGTGTCCGTATATGGCAGCGCAAGAAATGAAGCGTGTAACCCAACTGATGTCAAAGGCCCCGCCACGTCTGCAAAATCTTCACGAAGGAATTTTTGGGAGGAAGCGCTGCCGCCGGCTGTGTTTGCAGTGGCGTTCGTATTCGCGGCGCCTCCATTCTTCGGCGGTTTCCACCCGGCGCCCGACTTTACGCTCACACCGTGCGATCCGGCACCGGGGTTCGGACTTAGCCGTGGATAATAGAAGCAGACTCGCCCGCCTGATTCCGGTTCAACAACGAACAGCGCCGACCACTCCTGGAAAAACGATCCACCTTCGCGGTCCACGAATGCCGTCACGGCCTGTGCCGATGCACCCGTTGCAGGCGCTCCTGCAAGCAGCGGTTGCGCCAGAATCACCGAAGTTGCCGTCTGTTCGACAACTCGCCCTACGTTGAAGGTCACCCGCCGGACGTAGTTCGCATCGTTATTAACGGCGGCCGCGTTGCTTACATATGCAGCGGAAATCCCCGAGCCCACGTATCCAATCTGCTGCTCATAGTCCAGGTCCACTGCCACCAGGCTCCCGACCGCGAATGCGCTCACCGCGCCCACGCCCAACACGAGTTGACGCGCAGTGGAACCCGCGAGCACGGCGACGGCTGGAATCGGAGTTCCACCGGATGGCGCCTGTGTCGCGCTTGGACTCGTCGCCAACACATTCATATTCTCCGCCCCTCCCGCCAGCGCCATCTGCAGCTTTCCCCATTCCCTGAAATCGAACTCCACTCTCGCCTCGATCGGTCCTCGAAATTGCATCGCGGGAAGAGTCTTCGTTCCCGATCGAACAACATCCGTCGGCGTGTCGTAGAATCTCTCGAAATTTTCGATCCAGCCCAAATCCACCCATGGGGCAGGCGGGGAATCCAAGGGAAAAGCGCCGCTGGCCGCAGGATCAAAAATTGTCGGTGTTTCTGTAATTCGATTCACCGGCGCAAAGTAAACGCGCATCTGCCGCGTGATCGGAACCATCGCCGAGCGCAACGGAGAAGTACTCATAACAGCGTTACCTCCGAGAAAAAGAAAACCGTAAGCGTCGTCCGCCGCTCTGCCCGCCCATCCTGGTAAGCCTGCTCATACATCGCCCGGCGAACCGCCCGTCCCTGATAGGCGAGCGTGTTATCCTCCACACCGCTCGTCGTAGCTTCCTGAAAAGCTGGCTGGTTCCAGAACACGCTCGTACCCAGGTCTGCGCTCGGCGACTGCGAATAATCGTACTTTTCGGTATTCGCAGGCTGGCAAATCGCGAGCAGTTCATCATCCAATTGTCCCAGCACTCGCCCGCGATCCACCATGCTTGGCACGGTTCCCAACGTGTAATAAGAGATCACGCACTCCAAACTCATGAGTGCAGCATTGCCGGCGTGCCCACCCACAACACTCGCCGATCCCCACTCGATATAGAACGCATTCGGCTGTGGCTCTGCGCACGACGGTGGCAAGTTTTCCGCCGCCACCACCGCCGGCACGGTAGCCCCGTTGATCGTCACCGTTCGTGCCGGATTCAATCCTCCGAGCCTCTGTTGCAACGCCAGCAGAAAACTGTCTTTAGCAAATTGCATGGATACCAGCTTCTAGCCGCCAGCTCCTAGCTCTGAGCCACCAGCTTGAAAAGTTTTTATTCGGAAATAGCAACGACTGAGTTCTCGATCGTGGAGAGAGTAACAACTGCTGGCACCACTCGAACGACTAAGAGCTAAGAGCTAAAAGCCAGCCCCAGAAGGCTTCTTCTTCACTCCACTGCCGTTAATACATAAAAATAGGCTGTCCCGGCAAAATTCTCAGTCACCACCGCCTCAATGTGAAACAGATCTCCGTCATACTGCAGACCCAGGGCAGCATTGAAAAGATCCTCCGCCGAGGCCATCCCCAGCGTCGACAACTGCGCGTCAATCGCCGAAGCCGGCAGTGTAAACTCGATTCTCCGCGCCGGCCCCAGGTTGCCGGTCGGCAGGTTGGTGGCCACAACCGGTGTGATGATTACGTCCTGCACTCCAGGATCAACCAATCCCAACTGGCCAGCTGCATCGCGCGCCGTCGCCGTACCCGGCAGCAGCAAACTCACCTGGTCCCCGCCCAGTGCCATCAACATTGCATTCGCCGCGCGCACCAACGCAGCTCCACAAATTCCGCTTCCCATAGTCCCCCCTCCACAATCCAATTCGTCCGCCGATCCCTGTCACCCAAACACGGATGACTGATGACTGCCAACCACCGTCGCCCATTTTTTCTTATGCGCCCTTTATCGCCACATACGGCGAAAGCAAGCTTCGCACCATGTCGTCCACCAGAGTCGGCCCGAAGTATTGCAAACGCATCTGGTTGATCTGGCTCGATTGCACATTCAGTCCGGGCGTCGCCTGCGCATTCTTCACGATCTGCGCGCACGCCACCTGCACCGGCGTCGGAATCGTGCTCCATCCCGCGTTGTAAACCACATCCACTTCGTTGAAAAACAATCCCAGCGCATTCACCGGAAAAGTGAGCTCGCCGCTTTCCATCCAGATATCGATCGTCGTCGGATCGATCGCCGTCCACATCCCCGGCAAAGAAAACACCAGCGCGAACTCCAGACTCATCTCCGGGAACGGCCACTCGCCTCTTCTCGGAATTCCGTAGCGCCCCTGCAGCGTCACAATCGGCGTTGTCGCGGGCGCCACTGTAACTAACGGCAGGTAACTCACCCGCACCGTGTTCAGTTCCGGCGGCATCTTCAGCCGCTCTTCGTATTGGTTCACGCCCAGCGTCACGCGCCGGCAATGCGCATCGATAATCGCGGAGGCCGCCGTAATCCATGACGGATCCGTCGTCGCCTCCAGCCCGTACGTCAAATAATCCGTTGTCGCCAGATAATTCATAATGAGTTCTCACTTCACGAGTGAATAAATTCTCGGTGCATAAAAATGTCGTTGGCCCTCCGTCGTGAGTCGCTGGCAAGATGCCTGAAGCCAACGACTATCGACTGACGACCAACGACCGTTCTCCTACCGCTGCACAATCACCTGATAGTGCGCGAAGTTCGCCCCCTTCACCACGGGTGCGCCAAACTTCACCACCACCATTTGCTGGGTTAGCGCATTGGGCAGCCCCAGTTTGAACACCCGTGGATTCGGATCGCTCAGCCAGTGATACTCGATCAGATCCTCGGTCACCACGTAAACGGGATACGTGCCCGGCGATCCCGGAGTGTACGGAATCGCCCAATCCGGAATTAGCGGCAGCTCGCCAGCCTGCGTCGTCAACGCCTTCACGCGCAATCCAGCCGAAACTTCCACTGTGTTGAGCACCACGTTGTATTCCGTCTTCATTTCCCGGTCGATCAGGTCCAACAGCACCGGGTTCGAATAAATCGCCGTCGGCCTTACGGCATACGACGAGTTTGAGACCATCGAAGCGATCGTTCCCTTAATTCCGTCTACGATGCTCGAACTGGTATTGATTGTTGTCGAGTTTCCCCCAGCTACAATCTGCCCGATTACGCCAAAGTATTGCAGCGTCGTCGGTGTGCTCAGTGACGTATCGGTTCCGTTCCACAACGCTACGTCGTGCGTGCGCAGCAGTCCGTCCACTGAATCGGCCAGATCCTTCGCCTGTAAGTAAGCGAACTGGCTTTGTTGCGCCGTCACTTCCAGGTCGAACAGGTTGTAGTTCAGTTGTGAGACCAGCGCCTTCAGTGGCACCGCAAGTTCGACTCGCGTCGGCGAACCCACCGTCGGCGCAATGTTGCGGGGATCGACAAAGGCTTGCGTTGCCGTCGGCGAGTTGATCGCAGTCTCTTCAAAAAACCGCGATGGATGCCCAGTCGCCGGGACCTGTTTGATTCTCTGACCGAATGCGCCGCGCCGGCGCACGATGTCAAAGATCTCAGTCTGGTACCGGTCAATCTCAATCGCGCCCGGCCCAAGGTAGTCGGCGGACGCGTACAAATCGACAAATTTTCCTGTCATGTCTTCTCCTGTGTGTTAATTTTTCCTTCGTTTTGGAATTCGATTCTTGCGCTCCTGCAAATGAAAAAGGCACGACCAAGTCGTGCCTCAACCCCGTCTCGTCAGTCTTTCTCTGGGACTAAGCCCAAAACCTCTACTCGATAATCCCCGCCCGCGCCAGCTCTGACTTCACCGCAATGCGCTGCTCCACACTCAGTGCCTGCAGTGTTTTGTCGAGCACGCCTTTGTCCAATTTCTCGCTCCCTCCATCCCCGCAGCTCTTGGCCAGAATCGCCGACACCATCGGTGGAAGCGTCTTCCGCGCCATCCGCGCCGCCTGCGCTTTCAAGTCCGCGTTGGATTTTTCCAGCTCGGCCATCCGCTCCTGCAAATGTCGGGCCCCCTCACCCCGCGCCGCCATCTCATACGACGGCCGTTCTTCCACCGCCGCCACAATCCTCTCAACCTTCGTGTTTAGTGCTTCCTGCTGCGCGTCCATCCGTCCCAACACGCGATCCAACGATTCGGCTGCCACTGCCAGCCGCTCCGCCGTCGCCGTCAACTGCTGCACCATTTCTTCATTCATGCCTTCTCCTCCGCTATATGTAATTACAAAAGCCCTGTCTCTCTGCCTTCAGTTCTCCGCGCTCTCCGCGGCCCTTCTCAGCGTTCTCCGCGATAATGCCTTTCCTCGCATCACCCCAACTCAATCCACGTATCCCGATAAGCCGCCTTATCCCTCCGCAAAATCGCCGCCCCCGTGAACGTCACCTTCTCCAGCATCCACACCCGTGCCCGCGGATCCGCCAGTTGAACCTCCGTAACTTCATAAGACATTCCCAGCCCGCCGGCTCCAGACGCGATCCCGGTTTCCGCACGTATGCTCGACAAGAGTGGCCTGACTTGCGTCCGTTTGTTCTTACCACCCAGACCCTCGGCCAGGCTGAGAATCTCCCGCGCGGCAGCGCGCAGTGAAGATCGCAAA